>NZ_VIRS01000008.1 GCF_006912135.1 Cryptosporangium phraense
AACGTGAAGAAGGGCCGCTACCCGCACCGGGTAGCGGCCCTTTTCGTGTTTCTAGAGCCATCTCGTACAGAGATGGCTCCGAGCTCAGACTCTCGTTGGACGAGATGACCGACCCGGCGCAAAGTGGGCTCATGACCACCCTGGCTCCATCCGCTTCACTGATCGAGACCCACCGCCCATCACGAGGGTTCTGGCTCGTCGCCGGCGCATTCCTCACCGCGATGGCCTTCTCGACCGTCCCCGCTCCGCTCTACGCGATCTACCACCTCTCGCCCTTCGTCGTCACGGTCGTGTTCGCGATGTACGCGGTCGGCGTGGTGGTCAGCCTGCTGCTCGCCGGGCACATCTCCGACTGGGTGGGACGCAAGCGCATCCTGATCCCCGCACTCGCGCTCGAGGTTCTCGCCGCGGTCGTCTTCCTCAGCTCCACCGCGTTGCCGGCTCTCCTGCTGGCCCGTCTGGTGTCCGGGCTCGGCGTCGGGCTGATCACGGCGACCGCGACGGCCTGGCTGTCCGAACTGCACTTCCTGGACCGCCCCGATTCGAGCAGCACCCGCTTCGAGGTGGTCTCCACCGCCGCGAACATCGGCGGGCTCGGCGTCGGGCCGTTGGTGTCCGGGGTGCTCGCCCAATACGTCGACGCACCGCTGCGGACGCCGTACCTCGTGTTCGCCGTGCTGTTGCTGCTGGCGATCGTCGGCGTGGGGATTTCGAGGGAGACGGTCGAGATTCGACCGGAGCGTCCGGCCTGGCGTCCGCAGCGGGTGCGGATCATCGGGCGCCGGTACCTGGCCGCGGCCACCACCGCCTTCACCGCGTTCGCGGTCTTCGGCCTGTTCAACTCGCTCGCGCCCGGCTTCGTGTCGGGGACGCTGCACCACCCGAGCCGGGCGCTGGCCGGCCTGATCGTCTTCGTCGTGTTCGGAGCCGCCGCCGCGGCCCAGACCGCGACCAGCCGGGTCCGCCCAGGCGCCCGGTTCTGCGGCGGGCTCGCCGTCGAGGCCGTCGGTCTGATCGTCCTGGCCACCGGCATGGCGCAGGCGAGCCTGGCCGGATTCCTGGTGGGTGGCGCGCTGGCCGGTGCCGGGGCCGGCGTCGTCTTCAAGTCGGCGATCGGGTCGGTCGTGGCCTCGGCTGCCCCGGAGGCTCGGGGCGAGGCTCTCGCCGGGCTGTTCCTGATCGCGTACCTCGGTCTGGTGATCCCGTCGCTGGCCCTCGGCGTCGCGACCCAGCTCATCGGCGCGACGGCGGCGATGCTCTGGTTCACCGGCGCGCTGCTGGCGCTCCTGGCCACGGGCGCCCTGCTCGCTCCGAAGACGTCACGGGATCGGTAGCGGGGCGTCCGGGGCGGTCGTCCGCAGGTGGGCCGCGTCCTGGCCGGGTGGGGCGCCGAACAGGCGACGGTACTCCCGGCTGAACTGGGACGGGCTGTCGTACCCGACCACGAACCCCACCGAGGTCACGTCCCCGGCGCTGGCCGCCAGCAGTGCCCGGGCCTGCTGCAGGCGGATGCGTTTCTGGAACTGGATCGGCGTCATCGCGGTGATGGCCCGGAAGTGCCGATGGAACGACGAGACGCTCATCCCCGACAGGCGGGCCAGGTCGTTGACGCGCAGCGCTTCCGCGTAGTGGTCACGAATCCACCGGATCGCCCGGCTGACGTGCGTCAGGTTGCTGTCGGCCAGGCCGATCTGCGCCACGGTGGCGCCCTGGGCGCCGGTCAACAGCCTCCACAGCACCTCGCGCTCGAGCATCGGCCCGAGTATCCGCAGATCACCCGGGCGCTCGGCGAGCCGCACCAGCCGGACGACGGCGTCCAGCAGGTCGTCGTCGGCATCGCTGACCGCCATCCCCGGCGGGGTGCCCACCGACCGGGGGAGGTCGGCGTCCAACAGGATCGACGCGATCACCGACGGACGGAGCTCCATTCCGAAGCCGAGGAACGGCGCCTCGGTGACGTAGCCGGTGATCGGCGCGTCGATCGTGACGACGAGGAACTGGCCGGCCGCATAGTCGTAGGTCCGATCGTGCAGGATGGCCCGCTTGGCGCCCTGGGCCACCACCGCGAGCCGCGGCCGGGAGGTCGACAGCATCGGCGCGGTCGGGCCCGCCACCGCGGACAACGTGATCCCGTCCAGCCCCGCCCCCGGCGCGTGCGCCGTGATGAGCCGACGCAAGGCGTCCAGTGAAGGCATGTCCCCAGCGTACGATCCCGCCGAGGTTGGCAGGATCGTGCATTCGACGAGCAGCATCGGTCTACTCGCCCGACCGCGCCCGCGGTTGCATCGAAGCATGCGAACGAGCCTTGATTCCTACGTCACGCTGGGCCGCTCCGGCCTCCGGGTCAGCCCCCTCACCCTCGGCACGATGACGTTCGGGGAGGACAGCGGCTGGGGCTGCAGTCCCGAGGAGTCCGAGAAGATCCTGCAGACCTACCTGGACCGCGGCGGCAACAGCATCGACACCGCGAACATCTACACCAACGGGCACTCCGAGAAGATCCTCGGCGACTACTTCGCGGCTCGGCCCGGCCTGCGCGACCGGATCGTCCTCGGCACGAAGTTCTTCGCCAACCTCTACCCGGGCGACCCCAACGGCGGCGGCGCCGGCCGGAAGGCGATCATCGCCCAGCTCGAGCAGTCACTGCGCCGGTTGCGGACCGACTACGTCGACCTGTACTGGCTGCACAACTGGGACCGCGGGGCACCGATCGAGGAGACGCTGCGGGCCATGGACGACCTGGTCACCGCGGGCAAGGTCCGCTACCTCGGCCTCTCCGACGTGCCGGCCTGGTACGCGGCCGAGGCGCAGACCACCGCCAGGTTCCGCGGCTGGTCGCCGGTCGTCGCGATGCAGTTGGAGTACTCGCTGCTCGAGCGGACGGTCGAGGGTGAGCTGATCCCGATGGCCCGGCACCACGGCCTGGCCGTGATGCCCTGGGGGCCGTTGAAGAGCGGGTTCCTGTCCGGCAAGTACACCCGCGAGACCGCCGGCGCGGTCCTTTCGCCCCGGTCCGCGCTGGTCGGCGTCCCGTCGGCCGACGACTACGACGTGATCGACGCGCTCCGCGCGGTCGCCGGTGACGTCGGGGCGAGCCCGGCCGCCGTCGCGCTGGCCTGGGCGCGCGGGCGGGCCGGGGTCGGCTCGACGCTGATCGGGGCCCGCAGCGTCGAGCAGCTCAACGCCAACCTCGAATCGCTGGCCGTCGAGCTCGCTCCGGAGCAGGTCGCGGCGCTGGACGAGGTCTCGGCGCCGACGATGAACTTCCCCGCGGCCAACCATGCCCACCTCGCCCCGATGCTCCAGTTCTCCGGCGCGACCGTCGACGGCGTGCACACCGACGTCTGGTCGTCACTCGCCAACAGCCCGGCCCGGTATTAGCTGCGGGAGCAGCGCGAGCAGGGCCCGGGCGGCCGCGCTCGGCCGGCGCTCGGCCGAGATCGCGGCCGACAGCGGCCACTCGACGTCGGCCCCGGTCACCGGCAACGACCGCAGCTCCGGCGTCGCCGGGACCAGGAACCGGGGGAGCAGCGCGACGCCCATCCCGTGCCGGACGTAGTCCGCGCCGGTCGCGATGTTCATGATCTCGATGACCACCGACCGGCGCAGACCGGCGGCGTCGAAGGCCCGGTCGGTCACCGTGCGGTTCCCGTAGCCGATCGGGAAGTCGACGAACGGCTCGTCGGCGAAGTCGGCCAGGCTCACCGACGCAACCCCGGCCAGCCGGTGGCCGGCCGGCACCACCAGATCCAGCGGCGAGGACGCCAGGTCGGTCAGCACGACGCTCGGCGGTGCGCCACCCGGCAGCGAGACGAACGACAGGTCCAGCCGTCCCTCGGTCAGCGCCTCGATCAGGCCTTGCGAGCCCGACGGTTCGGCGCTCAGCCGGAGCTGCACGTGGGGGTACCGGCGGTGGTACGTCCCCAGCAGCGCGGGCAGGTCGATCAGGTCGATCGCGGTCAGCGTCCCGATCCGCAGCGTTCCGCGGACGCCGCCGCGCACCTCCTGCACCGCCTCCCGGGCGTCGCGGGCCGCGTCCAGCGCGGCGCGGGCCTTCGGCAGCAGGACGAGACCGGCGTCGGTCAGCTCCGCGCCCCGGGCCGAGCGCTCGAGCAGCACCGCGCCGAGCTCCTTCTCCAGCGCCTTGATCGCCGACGAGACCCCAGACTGGACGATGTGCAGCCGGGCCGCCGCCCGCGTGAAGCTCTGTTCCTCGGCGACCGCGACGAAGAACTCCAGGTGACGCAGCTCCATACCGGGACTATCCCAAACGGGCGAACAGGCCCTGGGCGTGCTCGGCCGCCCCGGCCGGTTCGACCAGCCGCTCCTGGATCCGGCGGGTGGCGTCGAGGTGATCGGCGGTCCAGATCACCCGCACGGCCGTGTCGGCCTCCGAACCGGCCAGATCGCGACGGACCGCGTCGATCAGCACCAGGTCGGCGTCCGCGTCGGCGGGCAGCGGCGGCGGGGCCGGACGGTCGGCCGCGAGCTGGGCCGCGAACTCCTCGTACCAGCCGGTGACCTCCGCGCTGCGGCGGCGCAGCTCCTTCCGGGCGGCGGCCCGGTCACCCGGCCCGGCCGGCGAGTCCTCCCACAGCGCGAGCATCCCGTCGGCCGCCAGCCGGAGCGTCGCCACGCCCGTCACCAGCGTCGCCATCTCGGCCAGCGGCGTCGGCTTGGGACCGCGGTCGGCCACGTACGTCCGCAGGGTGTCGTCGAGACGGCGGCTGGACGCGGCGGCGGCCAGCCGCGCAGCGTCCGGAGGGGGAGTGGTGGCCCGTTCGCAGCGGGCGGCCGCGTAGGTGACGGAGGCGTCCACGTACCGGGCGCTGTCGAGATACGCCTCGGAGAGTGCGATCCGGAGGGTCGCGGCGGCGCCGCGAGGCCAGAACAACAGACCGACGATCAGGCTGACCGCACAGCCCAGGCCGACGTCCTCCAGGCGGACGAGGCCCAGCTCCCACCCGGCCGGCGCGGTCAGGTTGAACAGGATCAGCAGCGTCACGGTGAACGCGGCCTGACCGGTGGCGAAGCCGATCAGCGCGGGGGCGATCCCGGCGATCAGCACCGCGATCGGCAGCAGCACCCAGAGCAGCGTCGTGTCGCTGCCAACCAGTGCGAGCACGGCCGAGCCGATCGCGAACCCGATCGTGGTGCCGAGGACGCCCCGGGCGATCGTCTGGCCGGTGGCCAGCGCGTTCGAGCGCAGCACGGAGAGCGTGCCGAGCACCACCCAGAACCCGTGCGAGACGCCGCTGAGGTCGGCGACGACGACCGCCAGCGCGAGCCCGGCCGCACCCCGGACGCTGTTGTGCAGCCAGACCGAGTGCCATTCGATGTGCGCGGAGGCGCGCTCGACGGCCGAGCGCCAGGCGCCGGTGACGCTGCCCGGCTGAAGTCCGAGGAGGCGTTCCCACCAGCCCCGACGCTCGGCCGCGGCCGCGGTGGCGACGTTGCCGGCGATCAGCGAGATGACGAACGTGAGCTCCTCGGCCCGGAAGCTCGGTTCGAGCGCGGTCAGCAGGGTGTCGGGGGTGGCGGGCAGGCTGTCGCCGGCGCGGCTCTCGAGTTCCTCGAGCGCGGTGTGCAGGGCGTCCGTGGCGGCCTGCAGTGACCGGTCGGACGATGGGCTCTCCAGCAGGTCGGCGCTGCGGTCGAGCACGTCGGCGGCGGCCCGGCGGACGGCGTCGACCGCGTCGGAGTGATCGGCCCGAGCGGGCAGCGGATCGTCGGTGAGAATGACGCCGAGCAGCGCGAACTCGTCGACCAGACGGACCAGCGTCCGGGCCGCGGTGGTGAGGCCGGTCGGGCGGTTGGGCGAGCTCAGGAACGTCCGGTGCAGGGCCGCGATCGCGTCGCCGGCGTCCGCGCCCGACCGCAGGTGTTCGGCGACCGCCCGGGCGGCCCGCGTCATCGCCGCGCGCAGTTTGTCGTCCGAACGGGTCGGCCAGAGCAGCGTGATCGCGAGCAGCGAGGCCACCGACGCGAGGCCCCACCCGAGCAGCCGGTCGGGGATCGAGGAGACCGGCCCCGGCACCGAGATCGACAGGATCGCCGCCAGCACCAGCGGCGTCGCCGCGCTGGCCAGCACCGAGCTGACCACTCCGGAGAACAGCACCGCGAACGCGACGACCGCCATCACGATCGCGCCCAGCCAGAGTGTGCCGCCGGCCGGCGTGGCCACGCAGATGATGACCGCGCCGGTCACGATCAGCAGCAGTTGGCCCTGCAAGCGGGCGTGCATCGGCCCGGTGAACTCGACGAACAGCACCTGCGCGAACGACCCGAAGCTAGCGAACAACGCGGCGGTCGGGTTGTCGAGGACGTGTCCGGCAAAGGCGAACATCGTCGGCATCACGACGGCTGCCCGGGCCGCCCGGCGCACTGCTCCGTTGTTCCAGTACCGCACCAGCCACTCGCGCATGCGCACAGCACATCATTCGGAAATGCAGACCGCTACTGTGCGGGGCCGGGGGGCAAAGGTGAGAGTTTGGAGGCGTGACGCGCCGTGCGGGTCGGGGCTGCCGGCCCGGGGCGCGACTGTGGCCCCAGCGACCTCCGGTGCGACCGCAGCCGGGTCTCGGCCTCATCGGTGGTGGTCGCCACGTCCGCTGCCGACGGCTGCAGAGCGGCTGAAACCAGCCGAGCTGCGGCGAACCGCCAGTACGACGAGATCTTCGGCAACGGTGGCAGGCCGCGGCCGAACCCGTGCCGCGGGTCGGTCGGGTTCCAGGCGTTTGAGCCAGCTCCCGGCGTCGTAGCTGTCGCCGTCGAACGGCTTTGCTGGCGTGCCGGAACGCGATGACCTGTCTGAGCGTCGCGCAGGCCAGCGTGCCCGTGTTCGCTGGGATTCCGGTCGGCCGTGCTCGGTTGATCGTGCGCGTCCACGTACGAGATCGCCTCGCGGCGGACGCCGTGTACCCGCCCACCTCGTGCAGCTGGCCGGTGAGCTCGGTCCGGATGCGATTCTGCGCCGCCGGATCAGCCGGCCTCCAGCGAAGCCCGGCGTCCGTGGGTCTGCCGGCCGGATCGGCCTCGGCCGCGTTGAGCACCGCAGGTTGTCGGCGACCTCGCCGAAGTCCCAGCCCTCGCGCAGCGCGATCATCTGCGCCCTCGGGCGGAAGCCCATCAGGTCGTGCGCGGGCCGAGGCCGGGCACCGCGTCCACCATCGCGCGGACCTCGGCCGGGCCAGGGCCGGGGTCGACCGCGTACGAGCACTCGGGCCGGAAGCGTCGCAGTCCGCGACCACCGCGACCACCGCGACCAGCGCCTGCTGGCGGTCGCTGCCCGGCGGAAGGCCGCCGAGGGCGGCGCCGATCAAGAAGCACCGTCACCGCGAAGCGGCACGGGCGGGCCGCCCGGGGCCGGGAACCCGGTGATCGTCCAGAGGCCGTCGGGCGCGTCCGCCGTCGACGCCCAGAGCACTAGCGTCAGAGCCCGTCGTGCCAGCTGAGGCGAGCGCCCGGATACCGTCGAGTGGGCCCACCCCCGTCAGAGGCGGGTGAAGAACGTCCGGTTCGCCGGCCGGGCCAGCAACACGAGGATCGCCAGCGCGCCGAGGGCCGGGCGGTGCGCGAGCGTCGCGGTCAGCACCACGTTCACCGTCACGTACGCCACCGTCATCACGAACGCGATCCGGCTCCCGAGCAGGAGCCCGATCGCCACCACCCCGGTGCCGACCGCGCCGAGGCCGAGCAGCAGCGCCGTCGTGAGGTCGGTGGCCTCGGACGCGTGCAGGATCGCGCCCAGCAGGAGCGCCGCCGCGTGCAGTCCGACGAGGAACGCCGCCACCAGCACCCGCAGCGGCCGCTGGGGGCCGGCCTCGGGCCGCCGTATCGCCGGTATACCGCGTAACACGGTCACTCCGTTCATCGGATCCTCCCTGGGTTCGCGCCGTAACCCCAGCGTGCGGCCGATTCCGCGACGGCACCGTCCGGCCCGGGACGGCGGATCTGTTCGCGCGCCGACGGTTGTCCTCGGCGCCGGCAAAAGCTAGGAACAGGGCATGACCTCACTCGGCGTCGTATTCCGTCCGCAAGTTCCTCCGGAGCGTCTGATCGCGGCCGCGCGCGCGGCCGACGAGGCCGGGCTCGACGAGCTCTGGCTGTGGGAGGACTGCTTCTGGGAGAGCGGCATCGCGCCGGCCGCGGCCGCGCTGGCCAGCACGACCCGGATCAAGGTCGGGATCGGCCTGCTGCCGGTCCCGTTCCGGAACGCGGTGATCACCGCGATGGAGTTCGCGACCCTCGAGCGGATGTTCCCCGGCCGTTTCCTGCCGGGCGTCGGCCACGGCGTCCAGGAATGGATGGAGCAGGTCGGAGCCCGGGCGTCCTCGCCGTTGACCCTCCTCCGTGAACATCTGGACGCGATGCGAGCCCTGTTGCGGGGCGAAGAGGTGAGCACCGACGGCCGGTACGTGAAGCTGGACAGGGTCAAGCTCGACTGGCCGCCCGCGAACGTGCCGAAGATCCTGGCCGGCGCGGTCGGGCCGAAGACGCTGAAGCTGGCCGGCGAGTCCGCCGACGGCACGATCCTCGACGGCCAGAACTCGCCCGACCGGGTGCGCTGGGCCAAGACCCAGATCGACGAGGGCCGGGCGGCGGCCGGTCGCACCGACCCGCACCACGTCGTCGTGTTCACGCACGCGGCGACCGGGCCGGGCGGGGCCGAGCGGGTCCGGCGCGAGCAGGTGGCGTTCGGCAACGACCCCGACCTCGGCGTCTCCGGCGGGCCGGACGACTTCGCCGCGCTCGCCGCCCAGTACATCGACGCCGGTGCCGACAGCCTGGTCTTCACGCCCACCGCGGACGAGCCCGAGGTCGAGAGCTTCATCCGGTTCGTCGCCGGGGAGGTCAAGCCGCTGATTTCTCGAACATCTGTGCGATAGTTAGTGGGTGGCCGAGCAGGCATCGATCCTGCACGCTGACCTCGACGCGTTCTACGCCTCGGTGGAGCAGCGTGACGATCCACGCCTGCGCGGCCGCCCGGTCATCGTCGGCGGTGGGGTCGTGCTCGCAGCCAGCTACGAGGCCAAGGCGTGCGGGGTCAAGACCGCGATGGGCGGGCGCCTGGCCAAGGCGCTGTGCCCGCAGGCGATCGTCGTCCCGCCCCGGATGAGCGCGTACAGCGCGGCCAGCAAGGCCGTGTTCGAGGTGTTCCGCGACACGACGCCGCTGGTCGAGGGCATCTCGATCGACGAAGCGTTCCTCGACGTCGGCGGGCTGCGCAAGGTCAGCGGCGAACCCGCCGACATCGCGGTGCGGCTGCGGGCCGCCGTGAAAGACCGGGTCGGGCTGGCCATCACGGTCGGCGTCGCCCGCACGAAGTTCCTGGCCAAGGTGGCCAGCGGCGTCGCCAAGCCCGATGGGCTGCTCGTCGTCCCGCCGGAGACCGAGCTGGAGTTCCTGCACCAGTTGCCGGTCGAGCGGCTCTGGGGCGTCGGCACGGTGACGTCGGCCAAGCTGCACGAGCGCCGGATCCGCACGGTCGGCCAGGTGGCGCGGCTGGGCGAGGCGTACCTGGTGTCGATCCTCGGGCAGGGCGCGGGCCGTCACCTGCACGCGCTGGCCCACAACCGCGACCCGCGGCCGGTCGTCGTCGGGCGCCGCCGCCGGTCGATGGGCGCCCAGCGGGCGATCGGACGCGGCCCGCACGCGCTGCCCGACCTGGAGGCGACGCTCGCCGGGCTGGTCGACCGCGTGAGCCGCCGGATGCGGGCCGCCGACCGCGTCGGACGCACGATCACGCTGCGCCTGCGCTTCGACGACTACTCGCGGGCCACCCGGTCGCGGACGCTGCGCCAGCCGAGCTCGCACACGACGGTCCTGCTCGACGCCGCCCAAGGCCTGCTGGCCGCGTCCCTGCCGCTGATCGTCGAGCGGGGCGTCACGCTGATCGGCGTCGCGGTGGGAAACCTCGACGGGCAGGGCGAGCAGCTGATGCTGCCGCTGGAGCGCCCCGACGACGGCGGCCTCGACTCGGCGCTGGACGCGGTGCGCGAGCGGTTCGGCTCGTCCGCCGTCACCCGGGCCACCCTCCTCCACCGCGGCGAGGGCTTCACGGTTCCGCTGCTGCCGGACGACTGAGCTTGTGTAACCACCTATTCTCTTTGTGTGAGCCAGCTCTCCGAACCGACGCCACCGGTTCCCGCGGCGACCGGTGAACTGCGTGCGTCCAATGCCGACCGCGAGCGAGTGGCCAACGCGTTACACGAGGCCGCTGCTGAAGGGCGCATCGACCTGAACGAGCTCGACGTCCGGCTCAACCAGGTCTACGGCGCCAAGACCTACGCTGAGCTGCAGCCGCTCACCCAGGACCTGCCCGCGCTCGGCACCGCCCACCAGTGGGCGCCCGCGCAGCCCCAGGCCCCCGTGCTGCCGCCGTCCCGCCAGGGCGTCGCGATCATGAGCAGCTTCAAGCGGGCCGGGAACTGGACGGTCCCCGACAAGTTCGAGTGCTTTGCGTTCTGGGGTGGCGGGGTCATCGACCTGCGCGAAGCGATCTTCACCAGCCAGACCGTGACGATCCGCGCGGTCGCGATCATGGGCGGCATCGACGTCATCGCGCCCGAGTTCGCCACCGTGCACGTCAGCGGCGTCGGCGTCATGGGTGGCTTCAACGACGCCGCCACGTACCAGGGGGCTCCCGGGGCGCCGATCATCATCGTCACCGGGTTCGCGTTCTGGGGTGGCGTCAGCGTGAAACGGCGGGCGACCCGGGCCGAGATCGAGCGTCGCCGCCTGGAGCGGAAGCGGCTGAAGGCCGAACGCAAGGCTCAGGACGACTGAAACGCGCCGGCCGGCGCGCCGTGCAGGTGGCCGGCCGGGAGGCGGCGGCCGGCCAGCACCATCAGCAGCGCGGAGCCGGAACCGGTGAGCGGTTCGCCGTCGCCGGCCGACCAGTCCAGGTCGTCGGCGACCAGCCGGACGCCGGTCAGGTCGACGCCGAAGATCTTCTGTCCGCGCTCGACCGACCAGCCGTCGAGCACCGGCCGGAGCGTCTCGGCCGGTACCGTCCAGTCCAGACCGAGCGCGATCGTGACGTCGAGCGCGTGAACCGTGTCGTGCGTGAGTGCGCCCGGCAGGCCGCCGCCCGGCGGCTTCCACGGGTGGTTCGCATTGTCCCGCACCGCGGCGGTGAGCTGGGTCGCGCTCAGCGTGGCGGCGTCGGCCGTCGCGCGGCGGTTCGAGAGCCGGGTGAAGTTACCGCCGGCCAGCGCGAAGTGCCACAGGAACTGACGGGTCGAGTAGCGGAACGGCATCGTCACGTGGGCGATCACCTCGCGGACCCGCCAGCCCGCGCACAGCGTGGGCTCGTTCCAGCGGGATTCGGGCAGGGCGGCGAGCGTGTCGGCGAGCCGGGCGCGCTGGGCCGCGATGATCGGGGGGAGGGTGTCCATGCCCTCCCGACGAACGGCGCGGCCCGGTCAGGACACCTCGGCGAGGCGCCCGGCCAGATATCGGCGTTCGGGTTCGGTCGTCGCCCGGCTGATCGCCTCGCGGTAGGCGTCCGCCGCCTCGGACCGGCGACCCAGACGGCGCAGCAGGTCCGCGCGGGTCGCGGACAGCAGCGGATAGCCGGTCAGCCCGCTGATCCGGTCGACCAGCGCGAGGCCGGCCGCGGGGCCGTAGGCCATCCCGACCGCGACCGCCTGGTTGAGCGCGACCACCGCGGACGGGTTCAGCTCCCGGAGCGTTCCGTAGAGCGTCGCGATCTGTCGCCAGTCGGTGTCCGCCGCAGTCGCCGCGGTCGCGTGACAGGCCGCGATCGCGGCCTGCACCTGGTACGGCCCCGGGCGGCCGCGCCGCAGCGCGGCGTCCAGAATGCCGACGCCTTCGGCGATCGCGACGGCGTCCCACCGGCTACGGTCCTGTTCTTCCAGCGGGACGACGACGCCGTCGGCGATCCGGGCCGACGAGCGGGAATCGGTCAGGAGCATCAGCGCGAGCAGGCCGGAGGCCTCGGGTTCGTCAGGCATCAGCGCGCAGAGCAGCCGGGCCAGCCGGATCGCTTCGGCCAGCAGCGGACGCCGGACGAGCTCGTCACCGGCGGTCGCCGCGTAGCCCTCGCTGAACAGCAGGTAGAGCACGGCGAGGACGGCCGGCGTGCGTTCCGGGAGCAGGTGCGCGGGCGGCACCCGGTACGGGATTCCGGCGTGCTGGATCTTCGACTTGGCCCGGACCAGCCGCTTCGCCAGCGCGGCCTCCGAGACGAGGAACGCGCGGGCGATCTCCGGCACGCTCAGGCCGGCGAGCGTGCGGAGGGTGAGCGCGACCTGGGCGTCGAGGGCCAGCGCCGGGTGGCAGCAGGTGAACATGAGCCGGAGGAGGTCGGGGGGCTCGGCGCTTTCTTCCTGGTGGGGCTCCCGGGCGAGTTCCTGGAGCTTGGCCGCGCCGACCTTGTCCCGGCGGAGACGGTCGATCGCCCGGTTGCGGGCGGTCGCGGTCAGCCAGGCTCCTGGCTTCCGCGGAACACCGTCTACCGGCCAGCGCGCGATGGCCTGGGCGAACGCGTCCTGGGTGGCTTCTTCGGCGAGGTCCCAGTCGCCGGTCACGCGGATCAGCGTCGCAACGATCTGCCCCCAGTCGGAGCGGAAGGCCGCGTCGACGGCGGCGCGCGCGGAACCGTCGCGGGCGGGGCCGGACGCGTCGGGACGGGTCACGGGATCAGGGGGCGGACCTCGATCGAGCCGTAGGTCGCGGCCGGGTGCTTGGAGGCGATCTCGATCGCCTCGTCGAGGTCGGCGCAGTCGATCAGGCAGAAGCCGCCCATCTGCTCGCGGGTCTCGGCGAACGGACCGTCGGTCAGCAGCGTCTCGCCGTCGCGGACGCGGATCGTCGTCGCGTCGGCCGGCGGACGGAGCCCGGCGCCGCCGTAGAGGACGCCCCGCGCGGCCATCTCGGTGTCCCAGCCGCCGCAGCCGTCCTGGGCGTGTTCGGCTCCGACGGCCTCGTCGGCGCAGATCAGCAGTACGTACTTCATGTGTGCCTCCCCTTCACCCTCCCGACGAACGGTATCGGCGGTCGAGGACATCTCAACGCCAGGCGAAGACCGGTTGTTCGAGATGAGCGACCGGAGTGGGGCGGCCGTGCAGCGCCACCTCGCGGAACTGATAGATCACGGCGGCGGTCGGCGCGTGCACGAGCGTCCCGACCAGCGGCAACTGGACGACCGGCTGGTCGGACTCGGGGATCCGCAGGTAGCGCGGCTCGACGTCGACGTCGGCGAACGGGATCACGTGCACCTCGGCGACCTCGTCCGGGTTCGGAGTGATCGCCGGGGTGTCGTCGAGCACGAGGACGACCGGGGTGATCACGTAGCCGGACCGGGTCGGGTAGTCGTCGAGCGTGCCGACGAACGAGCCCCGGGGCGCGTCGACGCCGAGTTCCTCGGAGAGCTCCCGGAGGGCCGCGTCGACCGCGTCCTCGCCCGGGTCGAGGCGACCGCCGGGCAGCGCCCACTGCCCGGGGTGGGCCCGTAACCGGGTGGTCCGGCGGGTGAGCAGGATCGCCTGGTCGGCGACGACGAGCGCGACCGCGGCGTGCCGTTTGCCGGTGGTGGGGAGGGTGGTGGGGTGGAACGCGCGGACGTTGGCCCGTAGCGCATCGAGTTCCACAGCTCGGAGGGTACGTCAGGTGAACAGGGCAGCGGCGGCGCTCGCGATCTCGTCGGTCGGGACGTCCCGGACGTGCTGGTCGAACGCCCAGCGGTGGCCGAACGGATCGAGGATCTGGCCGGTGCGGTCGCCCCAGAACGCGTCCCACAGCGGCTCGTAGACCGTGGCGCCGGCGTCGACCGCGCGCTGGAAGGACGCGTCGGCGTCCGGTACGTCGAGGTGGAACGCGGCGGAGGTCGCGTCGAGGCTGACCGGCGCGCGCATCGAGCGTCCGGGCATCTCGCCGGCGACCGCGAGCACGGTGTCGGCGAGCCGGAGTTCGACGGTGAGCAGCGTCCCGTCGGGCAACGTCAGCCGGCTGGTCTCGACTGCGCCCAACGCGTCGGAGTACCAGCGGGCCGCTGAATCGGCGTCGGTGACGACGAGGTGGATAGCGATCATGGCCCCGACCATACACCGTGTCTGAACACACTGTATGGACACGATGTTCGTAGACTGGCGCGCATGGCCATTCGACGAGCCGCCGAGCTGCGGGAACGCATTCTGGACGGGATGCGCCGGCTCCTGGCCGAACGCCGCTTCGACGAGTTGAACGTCGCCGACGTGCTGACCGAGGCAAAGGTCTCGCGGGCCAGCTTCTACTTCTATTTCCCCAGCAAGCAGGCCGTGCTGGCCGATCTGGTCCGGGCCGCGGTCGGAGAAGGGCACGGCGCGGCGGCGCCGTTCGTCGACCCGGACGGAGAGGGCCTGCGGGCCGGGATCCGCGACGGCGCGAGGCTCTGGCGCGAGAACGCCGGGGTGCTCACCGCGGTCGTCGACGCCTGGGCCACCGACGACGACCTCCGCGCGCTGTGGCTGGCCCAGATGGACACGTTCACCGACGCGGCGGCCGCCCGGATAGCCGCCGACCCGCGCGCGCTGGCCTACCTGGGGGACCGGGACGTCCGGGCGGTGGCCGCCGGCCTCACGTGGACCGGTGAGCGGCTCTACTACCTGGCCGCGAGCGGGGTGCCCCCGTTCGACGACGAACAGGTGCTGATCGACGTCCTGACCCACGCGTGGACGTCCATTCTGTACGGAGAGAGCGGAGGCGTTCGGTAGCCTGCCGCGGTGGACGACGTGAACACCGGCACTCCGCACCCGGCCCGGGTCTACGACGCGTTGCTGGGCGGCACCGCCAACTTCGCCGCCGACCGGGAGATCGCCGACGCGATCCGGGTCAACCCGGCGGGTGAGATCGCCCCGCTGGCCAACCGCGACTTCCTCCGCCGTGCGGTCGCGTATCTGGCGACCGAGGCCGGCGTCGATCAGTTCCTCGACGTCGGGAGCGGATTACCGACGTCCCCGAACGTCCACGAGGTCGCGCAGGCGATCATCCCGGCCGCCCGGATCGTCTATGTCGACAACGACCCGATCGTGCTCGTCCACGCCCGGACGTTGCTGTCCAGCACCCCCGAAGGGTCGAGCAGCTACGTCGACGCCGACGTCCGCGACCCCGGGACGATCCTCGCCGCGGCCCGGCAGACGCTCGACTTCGAGCGGCCGGTCGCGCTGCTCCTGCTGGCCGTCGGGCACTTCCTGGACGACGAGCACGATCCCTACGGTGTCGTCGGGACGCTCCTCGACGCGCTGCCGGCGGGCTCGTACCTGGCGATGACGCACCTCACCGGCGAGTTCCAGCCCGACGAGACCGCGAAGACCGAGGCGATGTACCGGGCCCAGGGCATGGTGCTGCGCGCGCGGACCAGGGACGAGTTCGCCCGGTTCTTCGACGGGCTGGAACTCGTCGAACCGGGCGTCGTCCTCGTCCCTCGGTGGCGTCCGGACGCGGACGACCGGGTCTCGCCGGACGAGCCCGGCGAGCGGGCCCCGTTGTACGGTGCGGTCGGGCGCAAGCTCTAGCTGAGGGCCAGGGTCACCATCGTCAGGTGGTGCAGACCCTGGGAGCCGCGAATCCTCGCGACCTCCCCATTCGTGTACCACCCGGCATACGGGATCGACCCGGCCGCCGCCGCTAGCGCACCGGTCTCCCGCTCGACGCCGGCCGGGCCGAGCATCGCTTTGCGGACCGCGCAGTCGAAGGCGAGCATGCCGAGCGGCGGCGCGCCCTCGAGCATCGCTATCGCCTGGTGGCAGGACGTGCCGGCCGCGGCGACCAGCGAATCCTCGTCGGTCTCCATCAGCCAGACCAGGCCGCCCTGGGGGACGTCGGCCAGGCAGATCAGCGAGCCGTCGTCCGGTTCGCTGCCGTGGATCACCCGGATGTCCTCGCCACTTCGACGGTTGAGCCCCAGCGGGTAGCGGTAGGCGATGTCCCGGAACACCGACTCGTCGGTCGCCATCGCCGGGGAGAGGCCCACCCGCTCGACGTAGACGTCCAGCGCCGGTTGTTCGTCCAGCTCGAAGACCTTGCCGTTGACGCTGCGGGTCACCGACATCGGGGTGCCGGACTGGCGCCAGCCGTGCGCGACCCCGATCCCGAGCGGCGACTCGCAGGCCAGCCCGACGCCGACGATCGCGCCCGAGAGCACGTCGACGTGGTCGGCGTCACCGGCGAACTGGTACGTCCGTACGTACTGCAGGCCGTCGCCGGACGCGCCGCCGACCAGCGGGGTCGCCGCGCCGGCGGCCGCGTAGGCACCGCGGACGATCTCCTGCTGATCGTCGGCGAGGCCGTCGAAGAACAGGAGCAGCGCCTGGTGGGGCAGCGTGAGTTCGGACGTGCACGCGGCCACCTCGGCGGCCGCGTCGCGGCCGCGGCCCGGGGACACGTCGGCCACCCGGTAGCGGGCCTCGATCCCGGGGCCGCCGTAGGCCGCGACGACGGTGCTGCCCGTGTCGAGCGTGCCCGCCGTGTACTGACCCGACGACGACGTGCCGACGACGATCGCGTGGCCGGAGAGTTGGGAGCGGACGCCGTCGAGCATCGCCGGGAGGTCGTCGCGGACCTGGCACAGCACGATGACCAGCGCGGGCTCCCGGCCCTGGAGCGCGGCGGCCGCGGCCTCGCGCCCGGCGGACGCACCGTCGGCGGCGTCGCTGGAGCCGACACCGAACCAGCGCGCGCCCTCGTCCATGCCTGCCGGGTCGTCCGGTTCCTCTCAGACCTGAGAAGTTCCGGGCAGGTGATCTCGCCAGCTGCGCTTGGGCTCCCAGCCCAGCAGGCGCTTGGCCTTGGAGCAGTCGATTCCGCCGGCGTCGGGCCGCGAGACCGGGCGCAGCTCGGTCGGGGCGTCCGGGTAGACGCGCCGCCAGGACTCGTGCAGGTCCCGCCCGCCGACGGTGTCGGCCGCGGCGATGTACACGACCTCGTGACCGGGGACGTCCGACGTCGCGGCCAGCACGATCGCGTCGCCCAGGTCGTCGGCGTCGATGTACGCCCAGCCGGTCAGGCTCGGGGCGGAGGGATCATCGACGATCGGGCCCAGGTTGAGCGGGTAGCTGGCCGCGTTCTGCACCCACGTGGGCCGCAGCGACAGCACGTTCAGGTCCGACCGGCGCACGGCGGCGTCGCACAGCTGCTCACCGAAGAACTTCGACAGCCCGTACGGGTCCGACGGCGTGCACGGGTGCTCCTCGTCCAGCGGCAGGTACGCCGGGTAGGTCGGACGCTCGGCGAAGTGGAAGCCGGTGGCCGTCTCGCTGGAGATGTTCACCAGCCGGGGGACGCCCCACCGCACGCACGCCTCGACGACGTTGAACGTCGCACCGATGTTGTTCGTGAACACGGTCGCGGGTGCGTGCGACCCGGGCGCCGGGATCGCGGCCGCGTGCACGACGACGTCGTACCGCCCGGCCTTCGCGCCTTCGCCTTCGCTGATGCCGCCGATCAGCGCGTAGACGTCGCCGGCGTTTCCCAGGTCGGCGGAGACGTAGGGCACCTGCTCGCCGACCGGGGCGTCCGGCGCCGGCCGGTTCCACGACGGCGGGGCCAGGTCGGTGGCGGTCACCGTATGACCGGCCGCGACCAGCGCTTCGACGGCCGCGACGCCCACCTTGCCGCGGGCCCCGGTAACGAGAATCCTCAACGCATGCACCTCGTCATCATGGCCGACACACACGTCCCGAAACGTGCCCGGGATCTCCCGGCGCCACTCTGGGCGGACGTCGAGGCGGCGGATCTGGTGATCCACGCCGGCGACTGGGTCGACGTCGCCCTGCTGGACGAGCTCGAGGCGCGGAGCGTCCGCATGATGGGTGTGTACGGCAACAACGACGGCGCGGCACTGCGCGCCCGGCTACCGGAGGTGGCCCGGGCCGACCTCGACGGACTACGGGTCGCGGTCGTGCACGAGACCGGCGCGGCCGGAGGGCGCGAGAAGCGGTGCGCCCAGCGATTCCCGGACACCGACGTGCTGATCTTCGGGCACAGCCACATCCCGTGGGACACGACGGCCGACAACGGCCTGCGCCTGCTGAACCCGGGGTCCCCGACCGACCGCCGCCGTCAACCGTTCGCCACCTACCTGACGGCGGAGATCGACGGCGGCGAGCTCACCGCGGTGGACCTACGCCGGATTGCGCCACGCCCGGCCGTGACGGCCGATTAGGCGGTCGGCGTCGGTCGGGCCCCAGGACGCGGCCTCGTAGGTCGGGATCGGGGACTTGTCGTTCGCCCAGTGCTCGATGATCGGGTCGACGATCCGCCAGCTGTGCTCGACCTCGTCGGCCCGGATGAACAGCGTCGCGTCGCCCAGCAGCGCGTCGAGGATCAGGCGCTCGTAGGCCTCCGGCGACTCCTCGCGGAACGTCTGGTCGTACGAGAAGTCCATGCTCGCGGTGCGGACCCGGAACGAGTGGCCCGGCACCTTCGCGCCGAACCGCAGCGAGATGCCCTCGTTCGGCTGGATGCGCAGGATCAGCGCGTCGGCCTCCAGCTCGGTGAGCTGGTTGCCGGGGATCGGCAGGTGCGGCGGACGTTGGAACGTCAGCGCGACCTCGGTGACCCGGGCCGGCAGCCGCTTCCCGGTCCGGACGTAGAACGGGACGCCGGCCCAGCGCCAGTTGTCGACGTCCAGGCGCAGGGCCGCGTAGGTCTCGGTGCGGCTCAGCGGATCCACCCCGGGCTCGTCGCGGTAGCCAGGCATGAGCTCCTCGCGGGTACCGCCGCGGGTGTACTGGCCGCGGACCGCGATCTCGCTGACGTCCCGGTCGGTGGGCAGGCGGATCGCCTGCAGCAGCTTGACCTTCTCGTTGCGCAGCGCCTCGGCGCCGAAGCTGGCCGGCGGCTCCATCAGGGCCAGCGCGAGCACCTGCAGCACGTGGTTCTGCACGATGTCGCGCATCGCCCCGGCGGTCTCGTAGAAGCTGCCCCGGGTGCCGACGCCGAGCGTCTCGGCCACCGTGATCTGCACGGAGTCGACCCACGACCGGTCCCAGATCGGCTGGAAGATCGAGTTCGCGAACCGCAGCGCGAGCACGTTCTGGACCGTGTCCTTGCCCAGGTAGTGGTCGATCCGGAAGACCTGGGACTCGTCGAACGCGCTGTGCACGGTCGCGTCGAGCTGGCGGGCGCTGTTCAGGTCGGTGCCGTACGGCTTCTCGATGACCAGCCGGGCGAAGCCCTCGTCGGAGCGGGCGTGGTTCAGCCCGGCCCCGGCGAGCCCGTTGATGATCGGCGAGAACGCCTGCGGTGGCGTCGACAGGTAGAACAGCCGGTTACCGCGCGTGCCGCGCTGGTCGTCGAGCTCGTCGAGCAGCGTCGCGAGCGTCTTGTAGGTCTCCGGGTCGTCGTAGCCGCCCGAGACGTACCGCAGACCGCCGCCGGCCAGGTCGCCCAGGCCGTTCTCGGCCTGGATCGACTGCGCGAACTCGTCGTCGCTCATCGGGGTCCGCGCGACGCCGACCAGCGCGAACTCCTTCGGCAGACGCCCGTGGCGGGCCAGGCTGGCGACGGCCGGGATCAGCTTTCGCCTGGTCAGGTCACCCGACGCACCGAAGATCACGAGCGTCGAGGGCGGCGCGCTCCGGTCGCTCGAGTACTGCGGGCCGATGTCCATCGTCTGAACCTCTATCCGACGGGGGTCTCTGTATCGATGCAATTGACGTGCGGCACAAACGTATTCCTGCGATGTGAACCACGGATGACTGGCGCGATCGGTTGAAGATCACTCTGTGTGACTTCGCACCCAGCTGGCGATCTGGGTTCGGCGGTTCGCCTGAAGTTTGGCCAGGATGTGCTCGACGTGCGCGGCGACCGTCTTGGGGGAGATCGCCAGCGCCCCGGCGATCTCCCGGTTCGTCGCGCCCGCGGCGACGTGCCGGGCGACCTCGGCCTCCCGTGGGGTGAGGGCTCCCGGTCCGGGCCCGGTCCGGGCCCTCATCTCGGTCAGCAGGTCGTCGGCCGCCGACACCAATACCGACGCCCCGGCGGCCAGCGCGCGCCCGCGGGCCTCCGACGCGAGCGCGGCCGCGTCGGCCGGGCGCCGCGAGCGATGGGCGCAGCGGGCCCGGTCGAGCAGGGCCTGGGTGCCCTCCCAGAACTGGCGCCGCCGGTCCCACTCGGCGCTGGCCCGATCGAGGGCGTCCCGGGCCTTGCCGGTCTGGCCCTCGTGCAGGTGGAGCAGGCCGAGCGCGTGGTCCAGCGCCGGTCGGGTGCCGGGGATGTCTCTCTTCTGCAGCAGGGCGCCGCACCGATCGAGCCAGGAGCGCGCGCCGGTGACGTCGTCCTCGCCGAGATAGGCCCGGGTGCCGGTGACGACGAACGGGGCCAGGTAGGCGGCGTCGCCCACCTCGGC
Organism: Cryptosporangium phraense; assembly: GCF_006912135.1. Classification (NCBI taxonomy): domain Bacteria; kingdom Bacillati; phylum Actinomycetota; class Actinomycetes; order Cryptosporangiales; family Cryptosporangiaceae; genus Cryptosporangium; species Cryptosporangium phraense. The sequence goes on from NZ_VIRS01000008.1 coordinate 20,354, forward strand.
GGAGGCGCGGTAGCCCTCCTCGCAGCGGTCCACCGCCGGCTTCCCGGTCCGGAGTGCGAGCTCGGCCAGGCCCCAGAGCGTCGGGGACAGGCGCTGCACCTCGCGCAGTTCGGCGCCGAGCGTGTGGGCCGGCACCAGGTAGGCCGCGGCCCCGGTCCAGTCGCCCCGGCCGATCGCCAGGAAACCGAGGATCTGCTGGGCCAGGATCCGGTTGAGGATCGTGTCGGTGAAGTCGGCCAGCGCCTGCTCCGCGTTCGGCCGGGCCCGCGCCCAGTCGCCGGTCGCCCACTGCACCCGGGCGCGCATCGACAGCATGTAGTTGCGGTCGCCGAACTGCTCGGTCCGGTCGGCGTAGGCGATGCCGTCGTCGAGGTAACGGGTGGCCGCGTCGTACTCGACGAGCACCGCGGCCGAGCTGCCGACCATCTGGTAGGCCCGGCTCGCCTCGGGCTCGGCGCCGGCCGCGATCGACTCGGCGATCGTCGCGTCGGCCAGCCGCCAGCCCTCGTCCATCCGGCCGGCGAACAGCAGCACCGGCACGATCGTCGCGTCGACGCACCAGCGGGACCGGTCGTCGCCGACCGCGATCGCCAGCGTCCGGGCCTCGGACCCGTAGGCGAGCGACTCGTCGAGTCGCCGGTCGAACATGTAGACGGCCGAGAGGCTGGTCAGCACCCGGGCGCGGGCCTCGTCGGCCGGGCGGCCGGGGTGGTCGGCGATCCGGTCGAGCTCGGCCCGGAGCAGCGCGGCCCGGGGCTCGAGCGCGGCGCCGAGGCGGTGGCGCGCGGTCACCAGCGACGGCGAGAGCGCGGCCGCGGCCACCGTTTCGCCGAGTTCCAGCAGCAGCGCGTGCGCCTCGGTGAGCGTCGCCTCGGCGCCGGGGACGTCGTCGACCGACACCAGCTCGATCGAGAGCGCGGTGAGGAGGCCGGCCCGGTCGCGTCCGGGGGTGTCGGACGGCATCGTGCGCTGGGCCCGCCGGTAGAGCGCGGCGGCCTCGGTGTGCGCGGAGATCGCGGTGGCGTGCCGGGCGGCTCTGAGCGCGTGCTCGTACGCCCGGCTCGGCTGGTGGGCGCGTTCGCACTGGTCGCTGACGAACGCGTCGCCGAACCCGGCCGCGCGGGCGGCGTCCGCGACCCGGGCGTGCAGGCGGCGGCGCTGATGGGGCGGGAGGTCGGTGTAGAGCGCGTCGCGGATCAGCGCGTGCCGGAAGTCGTAGGTCGTGTCGGACCGGGGCGTGACGAAGAAGCGGTCGTGCAGCTCCTGGAGGGCGGTGTCCACTTCGTCGGGTGGGGTGCCGGTGACCGCGGTCAGCAGGTCGACGTCGAACGAGTGCCCGATCGCCGCGGCCGCGTCCGCGAGGGCGCGCGCGGGTGGGGTGAGCTCGCGGGCCCGGCTCAGCACCGCGTCGGCCAGCGTGTCCGGCACCGCGAACCGCCTCCCGCCGGAGGCCCGGCCGTCGGCCGGCGCGCGGCCGTCGGCCGTGGCGCGGCTTTCGGCCGTGGCGCGGCTTTCGGCCGTGGCGCGGGTTTCGGACGTGGGGGTTTCGGACGCGGCGAGGAGTTCTTCGACGTGGAGGGGGATGCCGTCGCTGCGGTCGAAGAGTGCGCCGACCGGGGCGTCGGCGCTGACCGTGCCGGTGATCGCGGTGACCATCGCGGCCGTCGACGCCCGGTCGAGACGACGCAGCCGCAGCTCCTCGCCCGACCGCTGGGCCAGCAGCCGGGTCCGCCAGGCCCGCAACACCGAGCGCGGATAGAGCTCGTCGCTGCGATAGCTCGCCACCACCAGGACCGGCGCCGAACGCAACCTGCGGGCCGCCCGCTCGACGACGTCCAGCGACATCTCGTCCGCCCAGTGCAGGTCCTCCAGCGCGACGACCAGCGGGTCCTTCGCCGCGGCCAGAGCGTCCGCGGCCTCTCGGACGAGCAACCGACGCTGACGGTCACCGCCCTCGCCGACCGCGACCTCGCGCAGCGGTCCGGCCAGTACGGCGGTCGGCTCACCGAGCCGGGCCAGCTCGGACGCGAGGCCGAGCAGCAGACCCCCGGCGACCTCGGCGTCACGCGGGAACGCGGCCGCGTGCACCACCGGCAGGCCGGCCCGGCCGACGATCTCGGACAGCAGCCGGGTCTTCCCGATCCCGGCCTCGCCGGCCAGCAGCAGGACCCCACCGGAGCCGTTCGCCGCGTCCTCGGTGCGGCGGAGCGCGTGGGCCAGCAGGTCGTCGCGGCCGATGAGCACCGGGCACAGGTGTGCCTCGGGTCTGGTCCGCATGGTGAGGACCCTAGGCCGGGAAATAGGCCTTCCTAGGTGGTCTGACCGATGTCGGACAGGCTCCCGACCTCGACTCTGGACGCATCAACCCGTTCGTTCGGAAGGTACGAGAATGGCGACGTTCATCGATGTCCACAGCGGTTTCGTCGGAGTCACCGCGGAGCAGCTGAAAGAGGCGCACGAGGCCGACCTCGCGATCGAGTCGGAGGAGGGCGTGCACTTCGAGCGGGCCTGGCTCGACCCGGAGACCGGCAAGGTGTTCTGCCTGGCCCACGGCCCGAGCAAGGAGGCGGTGATGCGCGTGCACGAGCGCGCCGGGCACCCCACCGCCGAGGTGTACGAGGTACCCATCGAGGTGTGATCCTGTTCCGGATGCGACGAATCCGGAGTTTTGTGCGGACGCCGGCCGGCCGGGTCGGGCTGGCCGGCGTCGTGGCATTGGGCTGTGTGTCGGGGCTGGTGCTGCTGGCCGGTGGGCGGCCGCTCGGCCTCGACGGGTGGGTGGCCGGCTGGGTGCCGAGGTTCTTCGGGGCGCGCACGGTGACGCAGCTGGGGTCCGGGTCGGTGCTGTACCCGGTGCTGGCGATCGTGGCGATCCTGCGCCGGGGTTCGGGCGCGTCGTGGCGGGACTCGGTGCGGCCGCTGGTCGTGCTGGCGGTCGCGCAGATGCTGGAGGCGGTCACATTCGTGACGCTGGTGCGGCCGGGGCCCGACGGAGGCACGATCTCGTTCTCGTCCGGGCACGCTATGACCGCGGCGCTCGGGTGGGGGCTGGTGGCGTGGTCGCTGGGGCGGGCCCGGTGGTGGCCGGCCGTGGTGGTGGTAGCCGGGGCGGTGGGGGTCAGCCGGGTCGGGCTCGGGTTGCACTGGGCGACCGACGTCGTGGCCGGGTGGGCGATCGCTGCGATCGCGCTGGCCGCGGTGGCGGCCTGGCCCGCGGGTGAGGAAGCGCCGTCGGTCCCGGCTTCGGACTCAGGGCCGGGCCGGTGGCTCGGGTCTCGGTGGACCTGGGTGTTGCCCGCGGTGGCGCTGGCCGTGCCGGTCGTGCCGTTGTTGCTGGTCCCCGGCCCGGACCGGATGAAGGACCTGCTCGTCTACTACGGCGCGGGCGGCACGGCGGGCACCGGATCGGACGTCTACGAGTTCCGCACCGTGTTCGACATGCCGTTCACGTATCCGCCGTTCGCCGCGATGCTGTCCGAGCCGCTCTCCCGCGTGCCGCTCGGGCTGCTCCAGGTGCTGTGGGTGCTGGCGTCGCTGGCCGCGCTGGTGGGCGTCGCCCGGATCGGGATGCGGCCGGTCGTCGACCGCCTCGGGCTACCGCTCACGCTCGCGTTGCTGCTGGTCTCGGCGCCGGTGCGCAGCCACCTGCGGTTCGGCCAGGTCGGGCTGTTCCTCGTGCTGCTGGTCTCGGCCGACCTCCTGCGTCGCCATCGCCGTCCGGGGTTGGGCCTCGGCCTGGCGATCGCGGTCAAGCTCACCCCGGCCGTGTTCGTGCCGTGGTTGCTCGTGACCCGGCAGTGGCGGACGTTCGTCGTCACCGCGACCACCGCGGTCGGCGCCACGCTGGCCGGGCTCCTGCTGCTCTGGCCGAGCGCGGGGGAGTACCTCTGGCGCGCGCTCTGGGACTCCGACCGGTTCGGCGCGAACGACGTCGTCGGCAACCAGTCGGTCCGCGGGATGCTGCTGCGTACCGGTCTGCCGGACTCCTGGGTGTCGCTGTCGTGGGTGGGGTCCGCGGTGGTGCTGACCGTGATCGGGACCTGGGGCGCGCGCCGGTTGGAGGCCGACGGGAACCGGCTCGGCGCGGTGGGGGTGCTGGCCGCGCTGTCGGTCGCGGTGTCGCCGATCTCCTGGGTGCATCACCTGGTGTTCCTGGTGCTGCCGCTGGCCGCGGTGGTGGCCGCGGGCCGGTACTGGCTGGCCGTCGGATGGGGGGTGCTGCTCACTGCGTCGCTGCCGTCGATCGGGGCGGCCGGCCTGCGGTCCGGCTCGGCTCATCCGGTCTTCTGGCACCTGGTGGTGGACGCTCAGGGGCTGACCGCCGTGGCCGCGGTGCTGGTGCTGCCGTGGCTGCTGGGGGCACTTCGCACCGAACGCCCCGAACTGTCGTCGGAGGCCGATAGCGTGCGGGTGTGATCACCGACCTGGACCAGTGGAGGGGGTTGGGGCGGCTGCTGCCGCCGGGCGAGGACGAGCAGTTCGTCGACTACTTCATGATCGGCGAGCAGGAGGGCGGTCTCGGCTTCCTGCTGAGCCGCTTGCGGGATCACGACCTGCCGATCCCCGCCAACGCGGTGGCCGAGGCCGCGGTGACGGCCGAGGAATGGGGCGTCTGGGTCCGGTCCGAGGACGAGTTCCGCCTGCTGCCGGTGGACGAGAGCGGCGGCCGGTGCGTGCGGCTGGCCGGGCCGTCGGGTGCGGTGGCGATCCCCGACGAAGATCTCGTCGCCTGGCCGTGGCTGGCCTGCGCGTCGTGCGGGGCCGGGGTGAGCCGGGTCTGTCGTCCGGAGCCGTTCGGGCCGTGGGTTCCCCAGCACTACCGGGTCGAAGAGTGCTGGTACGAGCCCGAGGAACTGTGGGAGGCGCTCGCCGACCTGCACTCGTGTTGTGACGACCCGGAGTGTCGGCTGCGCTGGCTCGCCGCGTTGGATTGAGGCATGTCGTCGGAGCACTCACCACCGGCCCGGCAGATGTGGCCGCTGTACGCCGCCGGGTTCACCACCGCGTTCGGGGCGCACGGTATCGCGGCCAACCTGGGCGGGTTCTCCGACGACGCGGTCACGTCTCTGCTGGTCCTGGGCGGGCTGCTCGCGCTCTACGACGGTGCCGAGATCGTGCTCAAACCGCTGTTCGGCACGCTCGCCGACCGCGTCGGGGCGCGTCCGGTGCTGCTCGGTGGGCTCGTCGCGTTCGCGGTCGCGTCGGCCGTGTACGTGGTGGCCGACAGCCACGGCTGGCTCTGGGCCGCCCGGCTGGGCCAGGGCGCGGCCGCGTCGGCGTTCTCGCCGGCGGCGTCGGCGCTGGTCGCGCGGATGAACCCGGCGGCCAGGCGCGGACGGGCGTTCGGGTCGTACGGGTTCTACAAGTCGATCGGGTACACGCTCGGGCCGCTGCTCGGCGGCGTCCTCGTGTGGGCGGGCGGCCTGCGGTTGCTGTTCGCCGTGCTGGCCGTGCTGGGTGCGGCGGTCGCGGTCTGGGCGTTGGTGGCCGTGCCGGTCGTGCCACCGACAGCCAAGGTCCGGCAGACGCTGGTCGACCTCTTCCGGCGGCTGACCGACCCGGTGTTCCTCGTCCCGACCGGGGCACTGGCCGGGGCCACCGCCGCGCTCTCGGCCGGCGTCGGGTTCCTGCCGGTCAGCGGCCGGGTCGCCGGGCTCGGGACGGTGGCCACCGGCGCGGCGGTGTCCCTGCTGGCCGCGTGCGCCGCGGTCGTCCAGCCGCGTACCGGCCGGGCGCTGGACGAGGGGCGTCTCTCCGCGCGCACTGGGTTGTGGGCCGGCCTGGTCGTGACCGCGGCCGGGCTCGCCTGCGCGATGCTGCCCGGTCTGGCCGGGGTGCTCGCCGGGGCGGCGCTGATCGGCGTCGGCACCGGGATGATCACGCCGCTGGGGTTCGCCGCCCTGGCCGCCGGTACTCCGTCCGAGCGGATCGGCCAGACGATGGGTGCGGCCGAACTCGGCCGGGAGGCCGGTGACGCGGGCGGTCCGCTGTTGGTCGCCGCGGTGGCGTCGATTGCGACGCTGACGTACGGATTCGCGGCGCTGGCGGTGCTGCTCCTGGTGGGCGCGGTGCTCGTCGCGATGCGCGAATAGGCCGGGGGCTTTTCTGGCGGGGGCTTTTCCGGGCGGGGCACGGCTGAATGGGGAGCGGGGTGCGGCCGGTGAATTCCGGCCGCACCCCGCTTTCTCCTATCAGCGATGCGGTTCCACTGGCTCCTCCTGGTCGTCGCCGTTTCCTCGGCGTGGAGCGAGCGAGCCGCGGAAGCCCCCTCCGACCCCGCGACGTCTCGATCCACGAGCGGGAAGCCTGCCGGTCAGAACGTGTTTCGGCTGGGCAGGCCTGCCCGTGGAGCGATGTGCGGTCAGTCGCGGTGGAGGAGAGCGAGATCGTCGATCGTGATCTGACGGCGACGCACCAGGAGGTGCGCGACCTCGTAGTAGTCCGGCAGGGCCAAAGCCCGGCGCCGACGGATCTCCTGATCCTCGTCCAGCACCGGCCCGAAGAGCCGAATACCTTTGTGGACGATCGTCGGCGTGGCGGGCAGACCGAGTTCGCGCTCCTCGAGACGACGGCGGGCCTCGACCCGTTCGCGGAGCTCGGGAACCTCGGTCAGGTACAGGTCGCAGAGCCGTTTGACCAGGTCACGGATCTGCTTCCGGCTGCGGTTGACCAGCCGGCGCTGTACCTCCTCGTACGATGCCGGGAGCTGCTTACCCTGCAGCAGCGGCTCGCAGAGCGCGATCGCCACCGGCCGGAGATACGACGGGATCGGTGGCATGCTCGTCGTCGGCCGGTCGTCGAGAACGGCGGGCAACGCGGGCTCGATGCGCTGCTGGGCCACCACCAGGACGCAGCCGTCCGGGCCCTGGATGTAGGCCAGGTCGCCGGGGATCGTCTGCGCCGCGCCCGGGTCCGGCCGGGCCGGATCGCGCGGTGGTAGCGGTGGCAGCGGTGGAAGGCCCGGTTGGGTGATCCACAGTTCGTGCTTTTCGGAGAGGTTGCGGACCCAGAGTTCCCCCTCGTATCGCCAGATCCGGCCGGCGACTCGAGAAAGTGACTCTCGGTTGATCGCCGAAAAGATGATCAGGTCGCAGTCGTCGTCGCGACCGAACGTGATGCGGTCTCCGTCCTTCGTGAATGTGAATTTCTCGTCCGGCTCATATAAGTACCAAACGGACAAGATAGGGTCACGCGGAATTTCCCCCTGTGCCATTTCCCCCAGCCCCCACTGTTGGTTGTTACCCCCTGTGCATCCATTCTGCTTTGTGCGGGCAAGTTTTTGACTACGAATAGTTGCGGCGGTCGGAATTGGCCGGTGAGGGGGTTGGTCTTGGGGCCAGCGGGGTCGTGTGCCGGTCGGCGCGGATGCTGCCGCGGTGAGCCCCGGACGAACAACCTGGGGAACCCGTGCCGATGCCGTTGCATTGGGCCGTGTTGTGCTGACTCGCGCCGCGCCCGGCTGTCTGCTCCGCGCTGCGCCACCGTGGCGCCTGCTCTTGCGGTGGCGGGCGGCCGGTAGGTACCCGGGTCGCCGTGCTCCGGCTCACGGATGGCGGGCACGCCGAGCCGGTGTCGTGGCTGGGCAGCTTGGAGAACCCGCGCCGTCGCCGGCCCGGCCGCTCGCAGCCACCGCGGCCGCCACCGCCGCGAACGGTCGTCGGAGCCGCCATCGCCGCCGTAGCGGCCACCGCCACCGCGGTCACCGCCGCTGCGGCCGTTGCAATCGCTCCCGCCACCGCTGCGGCGGCCGCCGCATCCGTCATCGCCACCACCACCATGACCGCTGCCGCGTCCACCGGCACTCCACTGCCCGCCGCCGGCGGCGCTTTGCGGCCGCACCTGCACCGCCACTGCCGCAGCCACCGCCGCCGTTGCAGCGGCACCCGCTGCCATTGGCACCGCCACCGCCACCGGCACCGCCGCCGTTGCGTCCGCAGCCTTCGCTACCGCCGCCGTTGCAGCGGCACCCGCTGCCACCGGCACCGCCGCCGTTGCGGCCGCCCCCGCAGCCGCTGCTACCGCAGTCGTTGCGGCCGTTTCCACTGCAGCTATCGCTACCGCCGCCGTTGCGGCGCCCGTTGCCGCTGCCACCGGCACCGCCGCCGTTGCGTCCGCAGCCACCGCTACCGCCACCGCCGCCGTGGCAGCGGCACCCGCTGCCATCGGCGCCGCCGCCGCCTCCGCAGCCGCTGCTACCGCAGTCGTTGCGGCCGTTTCCACTGCAGCTATCGCTACCGCCGCCGTTGCGGCGCCCGTTGCCGCAGCTACCGCCGCCGATGCGGCGCCCGCCGCCGCTCCCACCGGCACCGCCACCGTTGCGTCGGCAGCCACCGCTACCGCCGCCGCCGTCGCACCCGCGCCCGCGCCCGCTGCCGCAGCCACCGCCTCTGTTGCGGCCGCACCTGCACCCGCGCCCGCTGCCGTAGTCACCGCCGCCGTTGCCGCGGCACCTGCTGCCATCGGCACCGCCGCCGTTGCGGCCGCCTCCGCAGCCGCTGCTACCGCCGTAGTCACCGTCGGCGTTGCGGCGCGTCCGTTGCCGCTGCCGCCGGCCCCGCCATCGTTGCGGTCCGCAGCCGCCGCTCCCGCCGCCGTCGCACCTGCACCTGCGCCCGCTGCCGTAGTCACCGCCGCCGTTGCCGCGGCACCTGCTGCCATCGGCACCGCCGCCGTTGCGGCCGCCTCCGCAGCCGCTGCTACCGCCGTAGTCACCGTCGGCGTTCTGGCGCGTCCGTTGCCGCTGCCACCGGCACCGCCATCGTTGCGGTCAGCAGCCGCCGCTCCCGCCGCCGTCGCGGCCGCACCTGCGCCCGCTGCCGTAGCCACCGCGGCCGTCGCGGCCGCTTCCACTGCAGCTACCGCTACCGCCGCCGTGCGGCGCGTCCGTTGCCGCTGCCAGCGGCACCGTCGGCGTTGCGGCGCGTCCGTTGCCGCTGCCACCGGCACCGTTGCGTCCGCAGCCGCCGCTACCGCCGCCGTGCGGCGCGCCAGTTGTCGCTGCCACCGGCACCGCCATCGTTGTGGTCCGCAGCCGCCGCTCCCGCCGCCTTCGCACCTGCACCTGCGCCCGCTGCCGTAGCCACCGCCGCCGTTGCGGCCGCTTCCACTGCAGCTACCGCTACCGCCGCCGTGCGGCGCGTCCGTTGCCGCTGCCAGCGGCACCGTCGGCGTTGCGGCGTGCCCGTTGCCGCTGCCACCGGCACCGTTGCAGCCGCAGCCGCAGCCGCAGCCACAGCCGGCGCCGTTGCGGCCGTACCTGCGTCCGCGCCCGCTGCCGTAGTCACCGCCGACGTTGCGGCGCGTCGGCTGCCGTAGCCACCATCACCGCCGTTGGGGCCGCTTCCATGGCCGCCCCCGCCGCATCGGTGCTCGGTGGGGCATCGTCGCGGCGGTCCTGTTGTTGCTGGCTCTCGTCTCGGTGGGTCAGTGTCTCGGCGTGCGGCGGTCCGGTGGCGGGGCGGTGAGGTAGCGGCCTATCGGCTTGATTGGGCCGGCGTGCGGTGGGCGGGCCGGGCTAGGGGCGGGGGCGCCAGCGTTTCCAGTGGGCGGTGGCGGTGGCTCGGGGCTTGTCGTCCCAGATCAGCTCCACCTCCGCGGTCATCTCGGCCTCACTGGCGGCCGTGATCGTCGCCCGGAGTTCTACTGCCTCGTGCAGAGGACTCGGGCGTAGGTAGCGCACGTTCAGGCCCGCCGTCACGTACGGCAGCGCGGCGCCCGGGAGGGCGGGCCAGCCTCGGTGGGTCGCTTCGGACGTCACGGCGGCGGCGCTGTGGCAATCGAGGACCGTCGAGATGATGCCGCCGTTGAGGTAGCCCAGCCCGTTGTCGTGTTCCGGCCACGGGGTGAACGTGGCGACCACGTAGCCGTCCGCTTCGTAGCTCCGAAGTTTCAGTCCGCGGTCGTTGGCGTGCCCGCATCCGAAGCAGGCCAGGTCCGGATAGAGCCGTTCCTGAATGCTCAGCACCTCGTCGGTCATGCCCCGATCGTGCCTTATACCGAGGTAATTCCGTTGTCGGGGACTGCGCCGGGGTCCCACCATCAACCGAAAGAAAGGAGACCCGGTGGACGTCCTCGTATTGAACGCCGACCTCGGCCCGCTGCACCGGGTCAGTTTCCGGCACGCGGTCCGGATGTTGGTCCGACGCGTCGCCGAGGTGCACGAGTCTCACCCCGGCCGCCTTGTCGGCACCTATCCGGCGCCTCGGGTCGTGCGGCTCGTGAACTACGTCGTGACCCGGTGGCGGCACAGTCGTGGGCCGGGCTGGTCCCGGGCCGGTGTACTGGCTCGGGACGGGCGTCGCTGCGGGTACTGCGGACGCCCGGCCTCGACCGTCGATCACGTGCTGCCGCGGTCGCGCGGCGGGGTCAACAGCTGGTCGAACACGGTCGCGGCCTGCGGTCCGTGCAACCAGCGGAAGGGTGACCGGACGCCGGCCGAGGCCCGGATGCCCCTCCGCCTCACCCCCGCGTCGCCCACCTGGTCGGCCCTGGCCCGCTGATCGAACCCGACGCATCCGGCGAGGGGCACCCCCAACGGCGCCCCCGCCGGCCGCGGCCGGGGCCGGGGCCGGGGCCTCGCCTTGCTCGGCGGCGCCCCGCCGGCCCGGGCGCGGCCTCGCTACGCTCGGGGCGTGCGGCGCGTGCCCGGGGACCTGCTCGTCCACCTGCGACGAGCCCGCGACCACGCCGACCTCCACTACCGCGAACCGCTCGACCTCGAAACACTGGCCACCGTCGCCGGCCTCTCCAAGTACTACTTCCAGCGCACCTTCACCGCGACCTACGGGCTCTCACCCGCGGCCTACGTCTCGCAACGCCGGGTCGAACGGGCCCAGGACCTCCTCCGCGCCACCAACCTCACGGTCACCGAGGTCTGCGTCGAGGTCGGCTTCGCCAGCCTGGGATCGTTCAGCAGCCGCTTCCGCGACCTCGTCGGCGAGACCCCGACGGAATTCCAGCGCCGCTGGGCTGCCTCCGGCGCACCCCACATCCCGGGCTGCTTCATCCTGATGTGGGGTCTGGCGGAAAGAGCAAGCGAGGAGAAGCCCCCTCCCGACGAGCAAAACTAACCTCACCCGCATGATCACGAACATCGCCATCACCAGCGTCTTCGTCAAGGACGTCGACGCCTCCAAGGCCTTCTACATCGACGTACTCGGGTTCGCCGAGCACACCGACATCACGCTCTCCGACGGCTCCTACCGCTGGTGCACGGTCATGCACCCGAGCCAGCCCGAACTCCAGGTCCACCTCACGGTCCCGGGGCCGCCGCACTCGCCCGAGATGGTCGACGCGATCACCCGGGCGCTGGACGAAGGCGGCATGCACGGCCTCGGCCTGAGCGTCGACGACTGCCGGAAGACCTACGACGACCTGCTGGCCAAGGGCGTCGAGTTCATCCAAGCCCCGGAGGAGCGCCCGTACGGCGTCGAGGCCGTCGCCCGGGACAACTCCGGTAACTGGATGGTGCTCGTCGAGCCCCGTCCGTTCAGCTGACACTACGATCGGGCGATATGCGAGCAACGAAGCCGACCGTCGTCGTGATGGGTGTGACCGGTTGCGGTAAGAGCACGATCGGGCAGCTCCTGGCCGAGAAGCTCGGCGTCGACTTCGCCGAGGGCGACGACCTGCACCCGCCGGAGAACATCGCCAAGATGACCGCCGGTCACCCGCTGACCGACGAGGACCGGTGGCCGTGGCTCGCCAGGATCGCCGACTGGCTCCGGGATCACGCCGCCGACGGCGGCGTGATCCCGTGCTCGTCGCTCAAGCGCGCCTACCGCGACAAGCTGCGCGAAGGCGATCCGGACGTCTGGTTCCTGCACGTGGACGTCGACCGGGAGACGATTCTCAAGCGGGTGAGCGAGCGCAAGCACCACTTCATGCCGGTGTCGCTCGTCGACTCGCAGTTCGCGACCCTCGAACTGCTCCAGGACGACGAGAACGGCGCCGCGATCGACGGCACGCAGACGCCCGAGCAGATCGTCGAGGAGGCGTTGAACCGGCTATGACCGAGCGCGACGGCGTCACCCTGACCAACCTCGACCAGCCACTGTTCGACGGGTCCGACGCGACCAAGGGCGACCTGGTCGAGTACCTGGACGCCGTCCGCGACCGGATCATCCCGCACCTGCACGACCGGCCGCTCTCGGTGATGCGGCTGCTGCGCGGCCAGCGGCCGTTCATGCAGAAGAACCTGCCGAAGTACACGCCGGAGTGGGTGCCGCGGGTCGAGCACTGGGCCGAGTCGTCGCACCGGCAGGTCACCTACGGGCTCTGCAACGACCGGAAGACCCTGCTCTGGTTCGCCAACCAGCGGGCGATCGAGTACCACGCGGCGCTGGTGCGGGCCGACCACTGGGACCGCCCGACGCACCTGATCATGGACATCGACCCGCCCGAGGGGCACCCGTTCGCGGTCGCGGCGAAGGCCGCGCTGCTGGTCAAGGCCGCCCTCGACGACGTGAACATGGCCGGCGCGGTGAAGACGAGCGGCGCCAAGGGCCTGCACATCTTCGTGCCGCTGGCCGAAGCGACCCACGAGGACGTCGCCGCCGCCCAGCGCGCGCTCGCGGTGCGGGCCGAGAAGCTCGATCCCGCGCTGGCGACCACCGCGTTCATCCGGGAGGACCGCGGCGACAAGGTCTTCCTCGACGCGACCCGGGCCGGCGGCGCGACCGTCGTGTCGGTGTACAGCCCGCGGATCCGGCCGGGCACCCCGGTTTCGTTCCCGGTGCCCTGGGACGACCTCGAATCGGTGTCGCCGCGCGATTTCACGCTGCGGAACGCGTCCGCATTGGTGGAGAAGGCGGACCCGTGGGCCGACGCGATGCCGGCGCCGCAGGCGTTGGACGCCGGGCTGGTCGCGGAGGGGCACACGATCCCGGTCGCCCGGGTGCAGGCGATGCACGAGGGGAAGCGCCGCAAAGCGGCCGCCCGCAAGCAAGCGGAGGAATGAGGGTTTTGTCCGGCGAGGTCGCAAGCGCGACCGGGCCGGCCCGGGCGGCGGCGTTCGCGGACCTGCGCCGGCTCATCACCGTGCACGAGACTGCCGAGCAGCTGGTGCTGCACCCGCGGATGCGCGGCCTGTCCGACGGGGTCGACGCGCTCGTCGCGCAGGAGCACCACGGCACCGAGCTGCTGGCCGAGCTCGAGCGGCTGGATCCGTCGTCGGCCGACTTCGACGCGCGGTTCACCCGGCTCGCGGTCGAGATCGTCGCGCACGCCGACCACGAGGAGCTCGAGGAGTTCCCGCTGGTCCGGGAGCGGCTGCCGCTCGAGGAACGGCAGCGGATGGGGCACGCGCTGCGGGTCGCCGAGGACTCGGCCCACCCCGAACCCGCCCACCGGGTGGTCGACCGGATCCGCGAGGCACTAGCCGGCCTCTTCAGCTCGCACTGACGGCAGCCCGAGCGCGGCGAACGTGGAGACCCCGAACGTCGTGATCTCGGCGATCCGGCCGTCCACCACCCGCAGCACGTCGAGCTTGAACCCGCGGAACAGCGAATCGCCCGGCCGGCGCAGGTAACTGGCCGCGGCCGGCATCCGGTTGACCGCGGTCGGGACGAGCCTCCAGTCGCCCTCGCGCTGCGGGCCGACCGCCCGCTCGATCAACGGCGCGATCGCGTCCAGCCCGCGGAACTCGAGGTGATCCGGTGGCATCGTGATCCGGATGTCCTGCGCGGCGATCCGCACCGCGGCGCCGGGATCGTTCTCCTCGTTGGCCCGGACGAACTCGGCCAGCAAGGCCTTGTCTTCGACGGTCAGCACCGGGGCCGTCCACTCCGACCGCGCGGGCACCCGTCCGGAGAGTTGAGAACGGGCCCGCTGCAGCGCGCTGTTCGCGGCGGCGACGCTGATTCCCAGCATCGCCGCCGCGTCGGCGGCCGGCCAGCCGAGCACGTCCCGGGCCAGGAACACGGCCCGCTGACGCGGCGGCAGGACCTGCAGCGCGACGATGAACGCCAGCGCGATCGTCTCCCGGGACTCGACGACCGACTCGGGCAGCAGCTGGTCGGGGTAGGGCTGCAGCCAGTGCGGGTCGGTCGACGGCGACCGGGCGGTGCGGCGGAGCGCGTCGAGGCAGACGTTGGTCGCGATCCGGTACAGCCAGGCCCGGACCTCGGTGCTGCCCTCGACGCGCTCCCGGCCCCGCCACGCGCGCAGGAACGTCTCCTGGACCGCGTCCTCGGCGTCGTCGAACGACGCGAGCATGCGGTAGCAGTGGACGTGCAGCTCGCGGCGGTGGCCCTCTAGGTTCATCCTCGGGGCGTCCGGTCGGTGACCTCCTGCAGCAGCCACACGTTGCCGTCCGGGTCGTCGATCTGCAGGAACGAGCCGTAGCTGGCGCGCTCCGGGTGCAGGCCGGGCGTCTGGCCCTCGGGGCCGAAGTGGAACGGCTCCCCGACGGCCAGCCCGCGGTCGGCGAGCTCCTTCCGGGCCGCCTCCAGGTCGTCGACGACGAGGTGCAGGCCTTTCTGCGAGCCGGGCGCCATCTGGTTACGCATCAGCGTGATGGAGCAGTGCGAGCCGCTCGGGGTGAGCTGCACGACCCGGAAGTCCGGTCCGGCGCTGTAGTCGACGTCCAGCCGGAAGCCCATCCGGTCGAGGTAGAAGGCCTTGGCGAGGTCGATGTCGGCGACCGGGACGATGACGACTTCCAGCTTGTAATCCACGATGCGCTCCTAGCGGCGGCGACGTTGTCATCTTGTACAACGACGGACACCCCGGAAACTCATCGGTCGAGCGATGGATCCCGGCCGAGCGCCGTCACTCCGCGTCGTGGACCAGCAGGGCTACCTGGACCCGGTTGGTGAGGTCGAGTTTCGTCAGGATCCTCGTCATGTAGGCCTTGACCGTGGCCGTGCTCATCAGCAGCTCGCGGCCGATCTCGGAGTTCGTGCGGCCGCGTCCGACCAGCGTCGCCACCGACCGCTCGCCCTCGGACAGCGACTGCAGCCGCCGCCGCGCCTCGTCCCGCCGCAGGTCGGGGGCCGGCTCGGCGGCGAACGTCATCACCCGCCGGATCACGTCCGGCGACAGCATCGGCTCCCCGCCGGCGACCCGGCGGATCGCCTCCGCGATCTCGGCCGGCGGCGTGTGCTTGAGCAGGAACCCGCTCGCCCCGGCCCGCATCGCCCGCCGGATGTGCCGATCCGTGTCGAACGTGGTCAGCACGATCACCTCGGGTGGGTCCGGCCGTGCTCGCACCTGCTCCGTCGCCGTCAGCCCGTCGATCAACGGCATCCGAATGTCCATCAGGACGACGTCCGGACGCACGTCGTTGACGGCCGGTGGGACGTCGGCGCCGTCACCGATCGAGCCGACGACGGCGAGGTCGTCGAACTGGCCGAGCATCATCTCCAGACCGGCGCGGACCAGCGCGTCGTCGTCCACGATCAGGACCCGGACGGTCACGACGACGGCACCCAGGCGTACAGGCGGAAGTCGCCGCCGTCGGTGCGGCCGTGCTCCAGGCGGCCACCGACCAGCTGCATGCGTTCGCCCAGGCCGACGAGGCCGCTGCCCGCGCCGGGCAACCACGACGGGCCGGTCAGCGCGTTCGTGATCTCGACGGCCAGCCCGCGGTCGCGCTCGGCCAGCACGATGCGGACCGGGGCGTCCGGCGCGTGCTTGCGGGCGTTCGTGAGCCCCTCCTGGACGACCCGGTAGACGTGCCGGCCCGCGTTCTCGGCGCTCGCCTCGTCGCGGCGGCGGTCGTCGAACGTGATCGGGGTGCCGGCCTCGCGGGACTGCTCGATCAGCGCGGGCACGTCGGCCAGCGTCGGCTGCGGACGGTCGGCGTCGCCGGGCTCGCGGAGCAGGCCGATGACCGCGCGGAGGTCCTCCAGCGCCGCGTACGCGGACTCGCGGACGACGCCGGCCGCGCGCCGCTCGTCGTCGGGCGCGGTGCGGCGCACCTCGAGCGCGCCCGCGTGGACGGCGAGCAGCGAGATCCGGTGCGCGAGCACGTCGTGCATCTCGCGGGCGATCCGCTCGCGCTCGGCGTGGCGGGCCTCCTCGACCCGGAGCCGCTGGCCCTCCTCGGCCTCCCGGGCCCGCGCCTGCCACGACTGGACGAGCAGCCGCTGCGACCGGACGAGCCGGCCGACCGCGACGAGGGCGACGTCCAGCGCGAGCACGGCGATGATCGCGATTCCGTACTCCGGCTGCCCGTAGGCGACCGCGGTGAACGCGCCGGTGACGAGGGCCGCGTGGGTACCGGCGACCGCGAGCGTCACCGGCCAGGAGCGGTAGCGGGCGACGAGCGCGAGCGTCACCGCGGCCGGCCCCATCGACGTCGTCGAGAACACCATCAGCGGGATCAGCCCGATCGCGATCGGGACCGTCCAGCGGCGGCGGGCCACCAGCGGCCCGGCGACGGCCAGGACGCCGATCGTGACGTCGACGGCCGGGTACTCAAGGTGGGAGTCGGCGACGAAGAACAGGCCGAGCAGCGCCGACAGCCCGATCAGGCCGGCGTCGATCCGCTTCACGGCTTTACGGTAAGGGGTGCCCGGGGGATCCGGCGACGACCTTGGTCTCGGACCGGACTTATCGGTCAGCGACCGGGCGGGCTTCCCAACGCCACTTCGTGCCCTGGTCGGGGTGGCCCGGTAGCGTGCCGCGGCCGGTCGCCCAGAGCAGCGTGACCCAGGGGTCGGTGTCGGCCGGGGCGTCCGGGAACAGCCGGTGGAGCGACCGGGCGCAGAGGTCGGCCGGTGGGCACCACGGGCGGCGGAGCCCGCGGGCCAGGTCCTCGCCGTGGACCAGCGTCTCGACGACGCCCATCGCCGCGAAGCCCTCCGGATCGGACAGTCCGTAGCCGTGGTGCGCGCGACGGTCGGGCGGGGCGTCGCGGACCGCGCCGGCCAGGAACACCCCGCACACCTCGAGCGACTGGAGTAACCCGGCGGTGCCCGCGCTGGGCTGCAGGAACAGCGAGTTCATCGGCCCGCCCTCGCGGGCCGCGTGGTAGGCGAACGGCACCAGGTCGTCGCGCGGCGGATCGGAGGCGGCGACCTGGATCGCGTAGGAGAACAGGTCGTCGATGAGGTGCTCGAGCGTCTCCCAGCAACTCCAGGCCAGGTCGCCGGCCGGAACCCGCCAGGCGTTGTCGGGCACGTCGGCGAACGCGCGCCGGAGCAGGTTGACGCCGGCGGTCACGTCGTCACCGGTGACGGGTTCCATGGCAGAAACACTACGGGCACGGGACACTCCTTTTCGTGCTGATCTACTCCACGGTCATCGCCGCCTCGCCCGGACGCGTCTGGAACGCGTTGATCGATCCGGCGCGCACCGCGCACTACTGGGGGCACCACAACGTCTCGACCTGGACGCCGGGGGAGCCCTGGGAGCACCGCCGGGTCAGCGACGGCGGCCTCGACGTGGTGGGGGAGGTGCTCGAGTTCGATCCGCCCCGGCGGCTCGCGCACACCTGGGCGCGGCCGGAGCGGGAGGGGGAGTCGCGGGTCACGTTCGACGTCGAACCGGTGCCGGGCGGGGTGCGGCTGACCGTGACCCACGACGGGGTGCCGGACGATCAGGTGGCGGTCGTGGCGATCGGGTGGCCGTTCGTGCTGTCGAGCCTCGTGTCGTACGTGGAGACGGGACGGGCGGCCTGACGCAGTTGGTTGACGCGAATTGCGCCAGCTATTCGATGCCGATTTGCGCGAGGGCCTTGAGGGAGTCACGCCGATCGGCCTCGACGCGCGCATAGGAGACGGCTTCGGCGAGCCGCTCGTCACCGGACGAGATCGCGCGATAGAGCTGCCGGTGGCCGAGTACCGGATCGGAGCCGTCCAACTCCGAGGTCAAGTAGTACAGCCATGTCATGCGCCCGGAAAGCGGGCGCATCAGCGTTGCCATCAACGCGTTCCCGGTCAGTTCCACGATCGCATCACTAAATCCGGAACGGGCTATCGCAATGCGATATCGGTCGCCGCGCGGGACGCTCTCCTCCGACTCTTTCAGTGCGCGAGCCAGCGGCTCGACCGATGCGCCGGACGCCACTCGGCGGGCCGCGTGGACGGTTGCGCCGACTTCGAGAACCGAACGTAGGTCGAATAGGTCCTTAGTGGCGCTAATCGACCAGCTCGCGACGATGGCGCCGCGCCGGGGCAGCGTCTCGACGAATCCGTCCCGCTCCAACAGGGGCACTGCCTCGCGTAACGGCACGCGGGAAACGTCGAGTTTCTCCGCGAGCCGTTGTTCGGCCAGTCGCGACCCTTGTGGGTACTCGCCCCGGATGATGCCCTCGCGCAGGGTCGCGTAGATCTGCTGCGAGAGGGATTCGGGCATGGACCTATTATCGCGGATTTATTTTTGACCGGCGCTCTATGGCCCGGAGAATTTTCATACCTCAGGGTTAGAGGTTTGCGATACCTCGGCGGGACGCTGTTTCTATGGAATTGCCGCACGCTCGGTAGCGTGCGGGATTACCGCACGCTTCGGCAATCAACGAGGGGTGCGAGATGGTGGAGCGAGTATTGACGAAGGACGTTCGGCCGTCGGCGGTGGTGCCCGGGCCGCCCCGGGCGGTACGGGCAGCGGCGCTGTGGTGGGTGACCGCGGTCGGGGCCGGAGTGGTGGAGACGATCGGGACCGTGGCGGTGCTCGCGTCGCACGGTGAGTCGACGGAAGTGCTCGGGGTCGGGCTCGGCGTCCGCGCGGTGATCTACGCGCTGGTGCTGCTGGTGGTTTCTCGTCTCTGGCGTGGGCATCCGTGGGCGCGGTGGGTGCTCGCGGTCGGCCTCGGGGTGTTCGGGACGCTGTCGCTGGTGGCCGAGCCGATCGGCTGGCTGCTGGCCGGGCACTCGCTGGGTGCCCTGCTCGCGTCGACGGATCTGGAGCTGGCGCTGGTGATCGCGATCCGGGCGGTGCACGTGGCGGCCGTGATGGCGGCGTGCGTATGCATGTTCCGGCCGGCGTCGAACGCGTACCTACGGCGTGCAGTCGGGCAGCGCGGCTCTGGCGTCGGCTAGGAACGTGCGGGCGGCCGGGTTGGTCTGGCCGGTCTCGCGCCAGGCCAGCGCCAGCTGGCCGCGGATCTCCGGGGTGAGCGGAACGGTCCGGACGCCGGGTGCCCGGACGGAGGCGGGCAGGATCGCGCACCCCAGGTCGCGCGCGGCGAGGTCGGCGAGCAGGAACGGGTCGCTGGCCTCGAACGCGATCTGCGGGGTGAACCCGGCGGCCCGGCAGGCGTCCTCGAGGCGGGCCCGGATGCCGGTGCCTCGCGGCAGGCTGATCAGCGGCCGGTGCTCGAGCTCGGCGATCGACAGCTCGGCCGGGCCTTTCTGACCGGCTGCCACCGCCCCGACGACCGGCTCGTCGGTGACGATCTGGGTTGCGAGCCCCGCGGGCGGCACCGACGGGAGCCCGATGATCGCCGCGTCGAGGGTGCCCGCGTGCAGCCGGGCGACCAGGTCGTCGGAGTCCGCCTCGGTGAGCGTGACCTCCACGGCCGGGTGCTTGCGGTGGAAGTCGGCGAGGATCTCGGGGAGCCCGAGCGGCCCGCACGAGGTGATCATGCCGACCGAGACCCGGCCCCGGAGCAGCCCGGTCAGCTCGTCCACCGCGTGCCGGGCCGCCTCGGTGGCGGCGAGCGCGGCACGGGCGTAGGGCAGCACGGCTTCGCCCACCTCGGTGAGGCGCACCGTGCGTCCGGACCGGTCGAAGAGGGGCTGGCCGAGCTCGCGTTCGAGCTGACGGATCTGGGCGCTGACCCCGGGCTGGGCGACCCGGACCGCGGTGGCCGCGCGGGTGAAACTGCCGGTCTCGGCGACCGCGAGGAAGTACGCCAGCTGACGGAGCTCCATAACCGTTGATTCTAGGAAGCAGAACGAACTGCTCTTTGACGTCTAGCTGGGGCCCGGGGAGGGTGGAGCCATGACTGCACAGACACCCGAAGACCTGGCCCGGCTGTTCGTCGAACGGGCCAACGCGAACGACGCGGCGGGCATCGCGGAGCTGTACGAGCCGGACGCCGTGCTCGGGTTCCCGCCCGGACGGACCACGGTCGGGAGGGACGCGATCCGCGCGCTGTTCGAGAACGTCGTGGCCCAGATGCCGGAGATGTCGGTCGAGGAAGCCGTACCGACGCTGTACTTCGACGACCTGGCGCTCACCGCCACCCGGCCCG
The DNA here is from genome assembly GCF_006912135.1 of Cryptosporangium phraense. NCBI lineage: Bacteria > Bacillati > Actinomycetota > Actinomycetes > Cryptosporangiales > Cryptosporangiaceae > Cryptosporangium > Cryptosporangium phraense. The sequence goes on from NZ_VIRS01000008.1 coordinate 40,494, forward strand.
CCGACGGAACCGGCGGCCGGGCCCAGGTGGCCCGTCGCCAGCCCGACGGCACCTGGCTCCGCATCCTGGACCGGCCCGAGGCCTAAGCCGGTGCCTCGGTGCGCCGGACGATCGCGGAGGCGAGCGTCACGAACGACGCGGTCGAGAGAACCGCGCGCAGGACGTTCCACCGGACCCAGCTGGTCTCGAACCGGGCCCGGACCGCGGCCAGGTCGGCGATCCGGTCGGGCGCCCCGGCCGCGTTCAGCTGGTCGTTGAGCGGCACGTTGACCGCGAACGTCACGACGAGCACGGCGACGTACAGCGCGACCGCCACCGCGATCCAGTACGCGGTCGTGGTCGCGCCCGCGCGCCACTGGACGACCGCGGCGAGGACGGTCAGCAGCAGCGCCCCGCCGAAGCCGAACGCGAACCACCCGTTCAGGATCGCGACGTTGATGCGCTGCATGGCGTCCACGAAGGTCTTGTCGTCGGTCTGGCGCAGGCCGGGCATGACCGCACAGGCGAACGCGTAGAACAGTCCGGCCGCGAGGCCGGATGCGGCGGTTGCCGCTATCAGCGAGATGTTCCGGAACAGCATGGCGGGCCTCCTGGATTCGGGTGACTCCAGGAGACCGTCCGGTGGTCGGCCGCGACCATCGTCAGGAGCCTCAGCCCCATGCGCAGCCGTCTATCTTCGCTCCATGAGCGACTCCCAGGCTGCGAAGGCGCAGCGCTTCCTCGACCTGCACTCCGGCGATCGGCCGCTCCTGCTTCCGAACCCCTGGGACGCGGGCTCCGCGGTTTTGCTCGCCTCCCTCGGCTTCACCGCGCTCGCCACGACGAGCAGCGGCTTCGCCGCCACGCTGGGCCGGCTCGACGGCCAGATCTCCCGCGAGGAGGCCCTCGCCCACGCCGCCGCCGTCGCCGCGGCGACCGACGTGCCGGTCTCGGCCGACCTCGAGAACGGCTTCGCGGACGCTCCCGGAGCGGTGGCCGACGTGGTCAGTGCGGCGATCGGCGCCGGACTGGCCGGTTGCTCCATCGAGGACGCCACCGGTCGCGACGACGATCCGATCTACGATCTCGGGCTGGCGACGGAGCGGATCGCGGCTGCCGCCGAGGCCGCGGGGTCACGGTTGGTGCTCACCGCGCGAGCCGAGAACTATTTGTACGGTCGGGCGGAGCTGGGCGACACGATCGCGCGCCTGCAGGCGTTCGCGGAGGCCGGTGCGCACGTGCTCTATGCCCCTGGGCTGACCAGTGCCGAGGAGATTCGGGCGGTCGTCACGTCGGTGGACCGGCCGGTGAACGTGCTGGCGGTGGCGGGTGCGCCGTCGGTTTCGGAGCTCGCGGAGCTGGGCGTGGCGCGGGTGTCGGTGGGCGGAAGCTTTGCTTTTGCGGCGATCGGGGCGTTGGTGCAGGCGGCGACGGAGTTCCGGGACGCCGGGACGTACGGGTATCGCGCGCTGTCGGCCCGGGGCGCGGCAGCCGCCGATTCCGCCTTCGCGGAGGGGAGCTCGTCTGGCTCGATGCGTCGTTGATCCGAGGTGGTCCCGCCTACGCGCCGCGGATCTGTTCCAGGCCCCGCCCGGTGGCCGCGCCGCTACCGCCGCGGGTCACCCACCGAGTCGGCCTGACTGGGATCGCGGCGAGCGGCGTCGGCCGTCGACGAAGCCGGCCGGCCGCCGTGTTGCGGCGACAGGTCAGCGATGGAATCCGATGGTGGGTGCGAACTCGCTCAGTGTTGATCGGTTGGCCGGTGTGGTCGCGCCATATCACGGCGATCATTGTCCGAGCGCCGTGTTCTTCGAGGTCGAGCCGACCTTTGAAGAATGCAGCCGCGAGCACCAGCGGGACTGCGGGGCGCGGTGGCCGTACTGGCGTAGCCGGCCGGCTCGAAGTGATGCACGGGTGTCTCGGGCGGCAACTGTACGGAGTGGGTGGGCCGCAGCGCGGGCTGTCGGCTTTCCGGGGTTCTGACGGCCCGCGAAGCCCCGAAAACTCGGCGAACCGCGCGATCGGGGCAGGGCTCGAGAGGGCGATTCTCATTCCAATGAGAGGTATATTAGGGGAGGCGTCGGTCGACTGGCTAGGAGACCCGTGAGGCTTGCGACTTCCACGTTCGTCCTGCGCGACGGACAAGTGCTGATGACTCGACGCAACCGCACCCGCTGGGCCCTCCCGAGCGGCGACCTGACCCCCGGCGAACGTCTCGTCGACGCCGTCGCCCGCCGAACCCGCGACACGACCGGCGTCGACGTGTTCGTCACCGGGCTGGTCGGCGTCTACAACGGCCCGGAGCAGCTCTCCCTCTGCTTCCGCGCGCACCCACTCAGCGGCGAGCCGACGTCCCCCGACGTGAGGTGGGTCGACCCCACCGAGTTCCGCACCCTCGACATCCCACCCGAGACACTCCGCCGGATCGGGCACGGCCTGGCCGACCGGCCGCTGCCGTACCTCGGGTAAGCAGGGCATACGCTTCCACCGGAATCCGAGCGGGAGAGGTGGACACGGGTGGCCGACTGGATCGACTCCGCCGAGCACCGGGCATGGCTCGACGCCGAGCGGGAGCGCTTGTTCGAGTTCGCGTCGCGATCGGCCGCCCCGGTGGGGTTCGGCTGGCTCACCGACGACGGGAGCCTCGACCAGGCCCATCCGCTCGAACTGTGGATCACCTGCCGGATGACCCACGTGTTCGCGCTGGCCGCCCTGCTGGGCCGGCCGGGCGCGGCCGAGCTGGTCGACCACGGGCTGGCCGCTCTCGACGGCGCGTTCCGCGACCGGGAGAACGACGGCTGGTTCTCGTCGATCTCGGCCGACGGCTCGGTGGTCGACGACGCCAAAGCCGCCTACCCGCACTCGTTCGTGATCCTGGCCGCGTCGTCCGCCGTCGCGGCCGGGCGTCCGGGGGCGGAGGCGCTGCTCACCGACGCGCTGGCCGTGAACGAGCAGTACTTCTGGCGCGAGGCCGACGGCATGGTCGTCGACTCCTGGAACCGGGACTGGTCGGTGCTCGACCCGTACCGGGGCGTCAACGCGAACATGCACACGGTGGAGGCGTACCTGGCCGCCGCCGACGCCACCGGTGACCTGGTCTGGCAGGCCCGGGCCGAGCGCATCGCCCGCCGGGTGCTCGGCTGGGCCGGCAACAACGAGTGGCGCATCCCCGAGCACTTCGACGAAGACTGGAACCCGCTGCTGGAGTACCACCGCGACCAGCCCCGTCACCAGTTCCAGCCCTACGGAGCGACGATCGGGCACGGCCTGGAGTGGTCCCGGCTCTGCCTGCACGTCAGCCCGGATCTGATCGACGGCGCCACGAGCCTCTTCGACCGCGCGGTGACCGACGGCTGGGCCGCGGACGGCGCCGACGGGTTCGTCTACACGACCGACTGGTCCGGGGTTCCGGTCGTGCGCGACCGCCTGCACTGGGTCGTCAACGAGGCGACGAACGCGGCCGCGGCGCTGTGGATCGCCACCGGCGACGAGCGGTACCAGGCGCCCTATCAGCAGTGGTGGGAGTACGCCGAGCGCTATCTGATCGACCGCGAGCGGGGGTCGTGGCACCACGAGCTCGACCCGGAGAACCGCCCGTCGGCCTCGGTCTGGAGCGGAAAGCCGGACGCGTACCACGCGGTGCAGGCGACGCTGATCCCGCAGCTGCCGCTGACCCCGTCACTGGCGGCCGCGCTCGCTCGCAAGTAGACAGTACGCATGGACGTCGACCAGCCCAACGCGGCCCGGATGTACGACTACTTCCTCGGCGGCTCGCACAACTTCGCCGCCGACCGGTCGGCCGCCGACGGGCTGCTGCAGGTCGCGCCGGACGCCCGGGCCAACGCCAGGGAGAACCGAGCGTTCCTGCGCCGGGTGGTCGAGTACCTGCTGGAGAACGGCGTCCGACAGTTCCTCGATCTCGGTTCCGGCATCCCGACGGCCGGCAACGTGCACGAGATCGCCGGCCCCGAGGCCCGGGTCACCTACGTGGACGTCGAGCCGATCGCGGTCGAGACCAGCCGCGGGCTGCTGGCCGACGTCCCGTACGCCGAGATCGTCCACGCCGACCTGCGCGATCCCGCAGCCGTGCTACAAGGCGCAACGCTGCTGGACCTGAGCGAACCGGTGGCGGTTCTCATCGTCTCCGTCCTGCACTTCGTACCCGACGATCCAACCCCCATTCTCGGCGCCTACCTGGACGAACTCGTCGACGGCAGCTATCTCGCGCTCTCGCACGTCGTCGTCGACGAGGCCCCGCCGCCGGAGTCGGAGGACGGGCTCGCGGTCTACCGGCGCACCGCGACCCCGGTCACGCTGCGGGACTCCGCCCAGGTCACCGCGTTCTTCCACGGGCACCCGCTGGTGGAGCCCGGTCTGGTGCCGGTCTCCGACTGGCGCGCCGACGTCGCGACCGAACCGTCGGCCATTCAGGGAGCCTTGGCCCGAATTACCTATAGGTAAGGTATGCTTTCGGCGTGAAGCTGATCGAGCGCCGCCACGTGGACCTTCTCCGCGTCGCGAGTTCGCTCTGTCGGGGCAACGGGTAATTGCGCGGGAGACCGGTTGGTCCGGTCTGCCCGGTCAACCGTTGACTGCCTGAGGAGCCCACATGACTCCCGCAACCGCACGGCCCACCGAGCGTCTTATCACTGATGTCCTGATTGTCGGCGGCGGCGCCGCCGCGACCTGGGCCGCCGTGCAAGCGGCCCGCTCCGGCCGGTCGGTGATCCTCGCCGACAAGGGCTACGTCGGCACCAGTGGCGTCGCCGCCGCCGGCCGCGACGCCGCCTGGGAAGGCCCGGGAGACGACTCCTACGAGAAGAGCCGGGTCCTGGCCGAGACCGCCGCCCGCCTCGACGAGTGGGAGCTGGTCTCGGGCGAGCGCACGCTGCCCGGCCCGACCCACCTGCGCTGGCAACGCTCGCGCCTGCAGCGCCTCGGGGTCCGGATCCTCGACCACAGCCCGGTCCTCGAACTCCTCGTCGACGCCGACGGCGCCGTGGCCGGCGCCCGCGGTCTGCTACCCGGCCACCGGAACGACCGCGAGAACACTCCCGCCTACGAGGTCCGCGCCGCCGCGACCGTGCTCGCGACCGGCGGCTGCGGCTTCGGCGCGCGAGCGCTCGGCTGCGACGTCGACACCGGCGACGGCGCGTTGCTGGCCGCCGAGGTGGGCGCCGACCTGTCGGGAATGGAGTTCACCGAGGTCGTCCCGGTGACGCCCGAGCCCAACCCGGTGTTGACCACCGCGTTCTCGTCCTGGGCCCGGTTCTACCGGGCCGACGGTTCGCCGCTGTCCGGCGCCGACTCCGCCCGCGGTAGGGCCGTCGTGGCCAAGGCCGCGCTGAGCGAGCCGATCTACTGCCGTCTCGACCGCGCCGACCCGCCCGTCCGGTCGGCGTTACGCCTGGCCCAGCCCGCGTTCTTCGCCTCGTTCGACGCCGACGGCGTCAACCCGTTCGCGGAGAAGTTCCCGGTTTCGGTCGTGTTCGAGGGCGCGGTGCGCAGCAGCGGAGGCGTGCTGATCCGCGATGACGACGGCGCGACCGGCGTTCCCGGCCTCTACGTGGCCGGTGACGTCGCCGCCCGTGACCACGTCTTCGGCGAGGTTCCCGGCACCGGCCCCCAGAACACGTCCTGGGCGATCGCGTCCGGGTCCTGGGCCGGAATCGGGGCGGCCCAGTTCGCCGCGCGGCTCGGGTCCCGGCACCGTACCCGTCCGGCCCGTCCGGCCGGCCGGGCCGGTCTGCGGCCGACCGGCCCGGGGGTCGTCGACCCGGCCACGGTCCTCCGGACCGCCCAGGCCGAGGTCCTGCCCTACGACCGCGGTTCGCTGCGGCACGGCGACCGGCTCCGGTCTTCACTGCAGGTCCTGGACGCCATGTGGGCGCGCGCCCGCACGTCGCTGGACGGCGACGCGATCAAGGCGCGCCAGGCGGCCGCGGTACTGGCCGCCGCCCGCTGGACCTACGCGGCCGCCCTGGCCCGCACCGAGAGCCGCGGTGTCCACCGGCGGGCCGACCACCGGGCCATCGACCCGGCCCAGGCCCACCGGATCCTGGTCAGCGGCCTGGACGCGATCTCGACCCGCCCGGCCGCCGCCGACCGGACCCTTCAGCGCGTGTAGTCGTAGAACCCGCGTCCGGACTTCTTGCCGAGCAGGCCGGCGTCGACCATCCGCAGCAGCAGCGGCGGCGGGGAGTACAGCGGCTCCTTGAACTCCTCGTACATCGACTCGGCCACCGCCTTGGTGGTGTCCAGCCCGATCAGGTCGGTCAGCCGCAGCGGCCCCATCGGGTGGTTGGCCCCGAGCACCATGCCGTTGTCGATGTCGTCGGCGGACGCGAAGCCCGACTCGAACATCCGGATCGCCGACAGCAGGTAGGGGATCAGCAGTGCGTTGACCACGAAACCGGCCCGGTCCTGGGAGCGGACGACGGTCTTGCCCAGCGTCCCGGTGGCCAGCTCCTCGACCCGGGCCTGGGTCTCGTCCGACGACAGCAGCGACGGGATGATCTCGACCAGCTTCAGCACCGGCGCCGGGTTGAAGAAGTGGACGCCGATCACCTGGGCCGGGCGGCTCGTCGCCATCGCCAGCTTCATGATCGGGATCGACGACGTGTTCGAGGCGAAGATCGCGTCGGCGCGGGTCACGACCTTGTCGAGCCGGGCGAAGATCTCGAGCTTGAGCGGCTCGACCTCGGCCACCGCCTCGACGACCAGATCGCGGTCGGAGAAGTCGTCGAGCGACGTCGTGTACGCGATCCGGCCGGCCGCGGCGCCCCGCTCGTCCTCGGAGAGCTTCCCGGCGCGCACGCCCCGGCTCAGCGAGTGCGCGATGCGCTGCTGCCCGGCCTCCAGGGCACCGGCATCCACCTCGGAGACCAGGACGTCGAGACCGGCCCGCGCGCAGACTTCCGCGATGCCGGACCCCATCAGACCGGCACCGACCACACCGACCCGCTCGATCGTGCTCATTCGCGACTCCTTCCGTCGAACTAGACCTATCACGGCCCGGTTGGCTGTGAGCTAGCGGAGTAAGCGATCGAATGCACAGGCCACACGCCGTTGGCCCTTGTACTCTCGTAACAGGTCGCTACTGGCGCCGCAGCGGTGCGGAGTCAACGCCAGTCGATGCAGGCGTTGTGAACTTCAGCGTCCAGTGGATGGGGTCGTGAGCGTTCCGGAAGTGTCCGGCGGCCGTCCGCCGGCGGCGTTACGGGCGCCCTCGGGTGCACCGGCGTTGCCTGGTTTGGTCTTGCTCGGCGAGCTGGGCCGGGGCAACGACACCGTCGTGTACCGCGCCCGCCGGACGTCCCCCAACGGCACGTCCGCCCACGGCCTCGCGGCCGCCCGCCACCCCGACTACGCGGTCAAGGTCCTCGGCATCGCGGCGACGGTCGGCGACGACGCCCGCCACCGGTTCCGCCGCGAAGCCGCCGTCCTGGCCTGCGTCGACCACCCCGGCGTCGTCCAAGTGCATGCGGTGGGGGAGCAGGAGGGCCGGCCGTACCTGGTCATGGACCTGGTGGAAGGCCAGGCGCTGGCCGATCGGCTCGTCGTCGGCCGGCTGGACGAAGCGGCGGCCGCCGCGCTCGGCGCGGCGCTGGCCGACGCGCTGGCCGCGGCCCACCGGGTGGGGCTGATCCACCGGGACGTGAAGCCGCGCAACATCATGGTCCGGCCGGACGGCCGGCCGGTCCTGATCGACTTCGGCCTGATCGACGTGCGGGTGGCCGAACTCGGCCTGCCCACCCGAGGTGGACCGGACACCGGTGACACCGATCCGATGGACGCGTTCGGCCTCGGCCTGCGCTCGACCGGCGCGGTGGCCGGGACGCTCGCGTACTGCTCGCCGGAGCAGTCCGGGCTGCTGCACCGGCCGGTCGACGGTCGCTCCGACCTGTACTCGCTCGGCGCCGTGCTCTACGAGTGCGTCACCGGCCGGCCGCCGTTCACCAGCACCGACGCCGGTGAACTGCTGCACCTGCACGCGACCGCGCTGCCGCCCGACCCGCGCGCGCTCCGGCCCGACCTCTCGGTCCGGTTCGCGGCCGTGCTGGCCCGGCTGCTGGCGAAGGATCCCGACGACCGGTACCCGAACGCGAGCGCGCTGGCCGACGACCTGCGCCGGCTGCTGCCCAACGGCGCGCCCGGCGGGGCCGACCCGGCGCTGGTCGGCATCGACATGCGGGCGCCGCTCGCGCTGGTCGGACGCCGCCGCGAGCTGGCGACGCTGCTGGGCGCCTGGCGCCGGGCGACCACCGGCACCGCGACGATCGTCGTGCTCGACGGCCCGGCCGGCAGCGGCAAGTCCCGGCTGGCCGAGGAGCTGGCGGTCACGGTCGGGCCGCGCGACGACAAACGGCCGGGCCCGGTGGTCCTCACCGCCCGCGCGGTCGACGGCGCCTCTCCGCTGGCGCCGTTACGCACCGCGGTCGAGAACCACGTGCGCGCGGTCGAGCGACTGACCGAGCCGACCCGGACGGTGGCGATCCAGTGGCTCACCGAGGCGGCCGCGCCGGTCGCGTCGTACCTGCGCCCGCTCTCGCCCGCGCTGGCCGCGCTGTGCGACCTGCCCGATCCGGTCGACGACCCCGGGCGTCACCACTTCCCGGCCGCGGTGGCCACGTTCCTGCTCGAGCTGGCCCGGCGGGCCGGCGGGCTGCTGGTCCGGGTGGAAGACGCGCACGCGCTCGACGACGGCACCGTGCGGGTCATCGCCCAGCTGGTCGCCGAGCGGGCCCGCACCCCGGTCATGGTGCTGGCGACGTCCCGCGGCGGCACGGACCTCTCCGAGCTCGTCTCGTCGGCCGAGATGCAGGAGCTGATCGACGAGCGCATCACCCTCGAACCGCTCGACGCCGACGAGGTCGCCGAGCTGGTCGAGCGGCTGTCCGGGCGGCTGGGCCTGGGCAACGAGTTCGCCGCGCGCATCGCCAGGGCGAGCGCGGGCAACCCGCTCGCGGTGCTGCAGTACTTCCGGGCCGCGCTGGAGGCCGGGCTGATCCGTCCGGCCTGGGGGCGCTGGATCGTCGACCTGGAGGGCCTCACCCGGGTCCGTCTCCCCACCGACGTCGTCGCTCTTCTCAATCGGCGGATCGAGCAGCTCAGCGCACCGGTCCGGGGCATCCTGGTGGCCGCGGCCGCGCTCGGTGTCCGGTTCGAGCCGGGCATGCTCACCGCGGTCAGCGGCGCGTCGGTCGACGACGTCCGGGCGACGCTCGACGAGGCCGGGCGGCTGCACGTCGTCGAGCGGCGGGGCGGCAGCGACTACGGGTTCGTGCACGCGGGCATCCGGCGGGCGCTGCTCACCGACGCCGACCCGCTGATCCTCCGCCGGGTCCACCAGCGCGCGGCCGAGCTGATGGAACAGCCGACGCCGCCCGACCCGACCGATCCCGCCCAGATCTACCGGCTCGCCTGGCACCGGATGGCCGGCGAGGTCGAGCGCAACCCCGGCGCGGCCGCCAAGGCCTGTGTGGACGCGGCCCGGCAGGCGCTGGCCGACTCCTCGCCCCCCGACGCCGTGACCTACTGCGACCGGGCCGAGCGGATCAGCCAGGGCTACCGCATCCCGCTGCCGCCGCACTTCGCCGAGACGTTCGGCACCGCGCTGCACCAGAGCGGACGCTACGGCGAGGCACTCGACCGGCTGGCCCAGGCGGTCGAGCAGGCCACCGACCCGCTCGACCGGGGCCGGCTGCTCGTCTACATCGGTCAGGTGCACCTGAGCCGGTGGGAGGCCGACGCGGCCGACGTCGCGTTCGAGCGCGCGCTCGACGTCCTCGGGATGGCGCTCCCCGAAGGGGAGGCCCGGCTGGCCGTGTCGACGACCAAGGACACGGTGATGGCCGCGACCCGGCTGCGCACCGGGGTCGGCGCGGGCACCGCGACCGGCCCGGAGCGCGAACGGCTCCGGCTGGCCGCCCGGGCACTGGTCGGGCTGGCCAACAGCAGCGTGTTCGGGCTGCGTCCGAAGCAGATGCAGTCGTACGCGTACCGGGCGCTGCTGCCGGCGATCAAGGTCGGCGCGAGCGCGGAGTACGTCGCGGTGTGCGGGCTGATCGGCGCGGTGTCGGCCCGGCTCGGGCGGCACAGCCTGGCCCAGCGGGCGTTCGCGATGGCCCGGGACGCCGCCGACGAGCTCGGCGACCCGCACCTCGACGTGCAGACGTCGCTGATCGAGGCCCAGGCCTGGGACACCGTCCACGACGACACCGACGCCGACCGCGCCGCCGCGCTGCTCGGGCAGCGCGGCCACTGGCTCGACGTGTTCCACTTCCTCAACGGCATCGGCATGTTCTGCTGGCAGCGGCTGCTGCGTGGCGACGTGGTCACCGCGCTGGCCGCCTACCGCAACGGCGCGGCCCGGCTGCCGCTCGGCGACGACGACGCGTCGTTCGTCATGGTCGGCGCGGCGGTGACCGCCGCCTGCGGCCGGCTCACCGACGCCTACGAGCAACTGGCCGACGTCCGGGAGAAGATCGAGTCGCGCGTCGGTGCCGCCCCCGGCCTGGCCGTGATGCTGGCGCTCACCGAGGCCCAGGTCTCGGTGGAGGCCGGTGACGTCGGCGAGCGCTTCGACGAGGCGCTGGCCCGGTTCACCACGCTGGACGTCGAGCCGGACGCGCTGCTGTCGTCCCAGCGTGCGATCTACGTCTACCAGGCCTACGGACGGCTGGAGCAGTGCCGCCGGGTGATCCAGCGCAGCGGCGACGTCACCGAGGCCATGGCCGCCGCCCAGCGTGCGGTCACCGAACTCGAGGCGGCCGCGAACAGCGCGCGGATGCGCGTCCACGCGCTGATCACCCGGGCCGAGATCACCCGGCTGGCCGGTGACCCGCTCGGCGGCCTCGACACCGCGCTCGGCGCCGGGGTGGCGATCCGGGCCGCGTCCTCGTTGCTGGCCGAGTACGAGTCGGCGCGGGTGCGGGCCCGGGCGCTGATCGACCTCGCCGACCGCGGCGCGGCCCGCCGGGCCGCCCGGGAGGCGCTCGACCTGGCCAACGAGCACGGCTGGCCGCACCGCGCCGACTGGGTGAAGGCCGAGTTCGAGCTGGCCGGCGAGTCACCGATCGGGACGCACGACCCGAACTGGGACATCTCCCGCTCGACCGTCGACCGGCAGCGGCTGGCCGCGCTCGAGCAGGTCAGCTCGGCCGCGGCCCGGGTCCTCGACCCCGAGGAGCTGGCCCGGGTGGGCCTCGACGAGTCGGTGCGCATCCTGCGGGCCGAGCGCGGGCTGTTCTTCCTGCCCGACGAGCAGACCGGCCGGATGGTGCTCTGGCTCGGGCGCACGGCACACCAGGAAGACCTGTCCGGCCCGGCCGCCTACGCGTCCTCGCTGGTCGACCGGGTGCAGCAGTCCCGCCGGGAGCTGGTGGTCACCGGCACCGAAGACGGCGCGGCGCTGGGTTCGGAGAGCATGCTCGCGCACGGCATCCGCAGCGTCGTCGTCGCGCCGCTGGAGCTCGACAGCCGCCTGCTCGGCGTCGTCTACCTCGACAGCCGGCTGGCCAGCGGGGTGTTCCGCCCGGGGGACGCCGGCATCCTGACCGCGATCTGCCGTCACGTGGCCGCGGCCCTGGAGACGGCCAGGGCGGCCCAGCTGGCCACCGAGGTCGCCACCGTCCAGCAGGAGCGGGACGTCGCGAACCTGCTGCGTGCGGCCATGATCGCGGTGTCCAACACGCTCGACCCGGCCGAGGTCCTCAGCCGTCTGCACACCGCGGTGACCAAGCTCCTGCCCGGCGAGGTCTCCTGGCTGGTCGAGCGCGAGGAAGACGGCACGCTGCTGGTCTCCGGCGCGGCCGGCTTCGAGAAGGTCAGCCCGGCCACGCTGGAACGGTTGCTCGCCGTCGACGCGCCGACCGTGGTGCCGATCGGTGGTCCGGCCAGCCTGTTGGTCATCCCGCTCACGTTCGCCGATCCCGACGGATCGGTCCGCCGCGTCGGCGTCCTGCTGATCGCCGCCGGTGATCCGGACGCGTTCCGCGAGAGCCATCTCGGGCTGGCGGCCGCGCTGACCGCGGCCGGCATGGTCCAGTACCAGAACGCGCTGCTGTTCCGCCGGGTCGCGGAGCTGGCGACGATCGACGGGCTGACCGGCGCGACGAACCGGCGGTACTTCTACGAGACCGGCGCCGAGATGCTCGAGGCCGGTGGGCCGATCGCCGCGATCATGGTCGACATCGACCACTTCAAGCAGGTCAACGACCGGTACGGGCACGGGGCCGGCGACAAGGTGATCGCCGAGGTCGCGGCCCGGCTGAAGAGCGTGCTGGGGCCGGAGGACCTGCTCGGCCGGTACGGCGGGGAGGAGTTCGCGGTGCTGCTCGACGGCGCGGACTCCGACCGGGCCGAGAAGGTCGCGCGCGAGCTGCACGCGGCGGTCGGGGCGGCGCCGGTGGAGACCGACAGCGGGCCGCTCCCGGTCACCGTGAGTGTCGGTGTCCGGTGCGGCCCGGCTGACGATCTCGGGGTCCTGCTCGGTGCGGCGGACGAAGCGCTCTACTCGGCGAAGCGCGCCGGACGCGACCGGGTGGTGGTCGCGCACCGGGCGCTGGCCGAGGGGTGAATCTCTTAGGTGGCGGAGCCGCCTGATTTCTAGGTGGCGGCGCCGCCTGCCGGGCGGCCTAGGCCGGTCGTGTCGGCTCCGGAGCCGGTCGAACCGGCCCGGAGGTCGGTGTTCGGGTCGACGACCGCATCGGTGTCCTCGACGATCGGGGCCGGGCGGCCGAACTCCTCGGCCAGCTTGTCGCCGACCTCGTGCTCGGTCACGGCCGGGAGCATCGTGTCGACCGTGGCTTCGGCCGCCAGATCCTCGTACGTCTCGTGGACGGTCGACTCGATCGTGTCGCGATCGACCGCACCCTCGTAGCGCTCGTCGAACTTGTCGGTGATCCGGTCGAGCACTTTGTCGGTGTCCTCGAACGGGTTCTGGGTGGTCACGGCAGTCTCCCTCCTGGCTGCTCACTCCGCCCCTACCCCGTGCGGGTCGCACTTCAATCGGCTTGGAAAGTGAACTTTCAGGGCCCGAACGTCACGCCGGTGGCATAACCGTTCGTCACGTACGTCAACTGGCTCGGACGCGTCACGAGCGTCGTCCCGCCGTTGAAGCGCAGGCCGTGGAAGTGGACGCCGTCGACCACCCCGGCGGGGTTGCCGGTGACGACGAACGGGAGCGCCATGGGCGCGCCCGCGTACGTCACGTCGGTCGCGGTGACGTCGGAGAGTGACCCCGAACCGGTCACCTGGAAGCCGAGGTAGCGCTCCTGGCACTCCTCGACCCGGACGTCGGTGTAGTTGACGTCGCTGACGTCGCCGTCGTCGCGGACGTAGATCGAGATCGCGTCCCGGGCGTAGGGGTCGCTGCGGGCGAGCTTGTGGATGATGTCGATGTCCTGGTAGGCGACGTCGGTGATCGGCGCGCTGCTCTCCCGGCCGATCTCCAGGCCGTTGCCGGCCCGGCCGTTGAAGACGACGCTGTCGTGGACGAAGATCCGGGCGCTCGGGCCGGTCCAGGTGTCGTCGGACATGCTGCTCTTGACGGCGATCGCGTCGTCGTAGCTGCGGACGAAGACGTGGTCGACCTCGACGTCGCTGCTGGCCACCACGTCGATGCCGTCGGGGGTGCCGGTGCCGTCGGTGTCGAGCCAGTTGATCACCTTGATGTTGCGCAGCGTGACCATCCGGGACTTCCGGGCGACCACGCCCCAGTGCTTCTGACCGAGGAAGATCGGCCCGTCGATCGTCACGCCGGTGGAGTTGTTGATCCGGACCGGGCGGCCGTGGTCGGCCACCGCGGTGGAGTCGACGATGCCCCGGCCGGTGACCGCGGTGCCGTTCGCGCCCGGGCCGCCCTCGGTATCGGAGCCGATCTGGATCTTGCCGCGCAGGATCGCGCCGCCGGCCAGGTAGAGCCGGGTGCCGGCCGGGACCGAGTACGTCCCGCCGGTGCCGGCCGCGCCCGGCACGATCTGCCCGGACGGGTCGACGGTCCAGACGCCGGGGCCGACGTACCTGGTCGTGGACGTGTTGCCGGTCGGCGCGTTCGTCTCCAGCGGATTCGCGAACAGGAACAGCGGCGGGTTGGCGTCGGTATCGGGGCTGAGCTCGAAGCTGTACTGACCGGCGACCGGGATCGTGAACCGGAACGTCCGGGGCGCGGTCCGGGTCACCCGGACCGCGGCCGCGCGCGGACGGAGCACCGGCGACGTCGAATCGACGCTGGTCGTGACCGTGACGACCACCGGACCGCCGCCGAACGAGAAGTTCGTGAACGCGCCGAGACCGCTGGTGTAGACGAACGAGGAGCGACCCTCGACCGAGACGCTGTAGCGGCTGGTGGTGGGTGCGCCGGCCGGACCGGGATAGGTGACGACGGTGGCGGCCCGGGCCGGCGTCGGGATCGCCGCGAAAGCGGCGGCCAGGAGAACGGCGGCGAGCAGGTGACGTAAGAGCCTCATGCCTCCGGTCAACGACGGGCTGTCGTCCACAGTGATGTGTGGTGCCCGTTCGGCCACGGAGGTCCGGCCGGGACGTCGGTCACCGGCGTGAGTATCCGTCGTCGCGGGGCCGGGCGCTCACGAGGGGGAGCTGATCCCCCGAAGGGTGTACCTACCCGTCGCCTGTCCAGTTTGAGTCGCGATGTGTCTACTGCGGGCCGTGCCATCCAGGTGCCAAGAATGTCGTAGCGGGGGTGAACCATCCTCCGCGTATCTCCGTGGTCACGATGCGCGATGGGTCACGCGGCGCATTTACCTGCTTACCGATTGAGGGGCGTTCCGGGGTGAAATCGTTGGCTGCACTGGTCGCCGTCGTGGTGTTCTCCACGCTCGGCGGAGTGGCCGCGGCCGAGCCGCCTCCGTCCGGCGGGGCGACGTGTCCGCCCGGGCAAGACTGCGAGGTCCGGGCCGAGCGGCCGGCTCCGGCGCCTCCGGCGCCCGCGCCGGGCAACAACCCGGCGCCCGGGCCCACCGAACCGCCTCTGCTGCAGTGCAACATCGCTGCGCTCTGCCCGGTGGAGCAGGCGCCGCCGCAGCAGGCCGAGACCGCGCAGGACGTGGCGCTCCGGGAGTTCGCGAAGATCCCGATCAAGGGGCCGCAGATCGGCATCGTGCCCGGTCCCGAGGCCGGTAAGGCCGGGCTGGTCGGGTTGCCGGTCTGGCTCTGGACCGCGGTCACGCCCCAGACCTGGGGGCCGTTCACGGCGACCGCCACCGTGCCCGGCCTCACCGTCACCGCGACCGCCACGGCCGTGAAGATCACCTGGAACATGGGCGACGGACACCAGGTGACCTGCACCAACCCCGGTACGCCCTACCAGGCCTCGTACGGCAACGCGGCCTCACCGGACTGCGGCTACCGGTACACGAGGTCCAGTCGTAGCCAGCCCGGCGGGCGCTACACGGTCACCGGCACGACCAACTGGGTCGTCAACTGGGCCGGCGGCGGCCAGACCGGCACGATCCCGCAGACCCGGCAGACCACGACCACGATCCAGATCGACGAACTCCAGGTGGTGACGCAGTGAGCCAGACCGCCACGGTGACCAGTTCCGGGCCGGTGCCGGCGCCCCGGGTCGTCGGCCAGCGCCGGATCCGGGGTGGGCACCTCGGCCTCGCGGTCGCGCTGGTCGCGATCGGCGGCCTGCTCGCCGCGTTCGCGTTCTACGCCGCGACCCGGACGGGCGACTACTTGGCCGTCGCCCGCCCGGTCGCGGCGGGGTCGACGATCACCGCCGCCGACCTGGCGACCGTCCAGGTCAACAGCACGGTCGGGCTCTCGCCGATGGCCGCGTCGGAGCGGGGGTCGGTGGTCGGCAAGCGGGCCAAGGTCTCGCTGGTGCCGGGCACGCTGCTCACCGCCGAGCAGCTGACCGACGAGGAGCTCGTCGGGCCGGGCCAGCAGCAGGTCGGCATCGGGCTGAAGCCGGAGCGGATGCCGGCCAAGCGGCTCAGCCCGGGCGACAAGGTGCAGCTGGTGGCGACGGCCGCGGCTAACTCGGCCTCGGACTCCGAGCCTTCGGTGGAGACCTTCACCGCGACGGTCGTGGACACCTCGCCGCGGACCGATCAGGACGCCACCACCGTGGTCTACGTCGCGGTGTCGCAGAACGACGCGGCGCGAGTGGTGTCGCTGGCCGCGGACGGCCGGATCGGCGTCGTCCTGAGTGGGACGCGCTGATGGCGCTCGTCGCCCTGGCGTCGGCCAAGGGCTCGCCCGGCGTCACGACCGCCGGTCTGGCGTTCACGTTCTCGTGGGCCGCCCGGTCGGTGCTGGTCGAGTGCGACCCGGCCGGCGGGTCGGTGCTGGCCGGCTACCTGCAGGGCCAGGTCGACGCCGGGCGCGGCCTGATGCCGCTCGCCGTCGCCGACCTGCGTCACTCCGGCGCCAACGACCGGCTGGAGAGCGAATTCTGGGCTCAGCTCGTCGACCTGGCCCCGCCCGACCGGCAACGCCTGCTGCTGCCCGGGCTCACCGACCCGGCCCAGTCCGGGACGCTGGCCCCGCTGTGGAACCGGTTCGCCGGGTTCTTCGCCCAGCTCGAGTTCGGTGACCCGCCGTACGACGCGATCGTCGACTGTGGCCGCCTCGCCGCGCCCGCCACCCCGTGGCCGCTGCTCTGGGCCGCGGACGCCGTCCTGCTGGTCGTCCGCCCGACGCTGCCGTCCCTGGCCGCCGCGGTGCCGACGCTGGGCGCCGTGCGGGCGCAGCTGTCCGAGCGCACGGCCAGCCTGTCGTCGCTGGGGTTGCTGCTGGTCGGGTCCGGGCCGTACTCGGCCTCCGAGGTGTCGGGGCAGCTCGGTGCGCCGGTCGTGGCGTCGCTGCCCGACGACGCCAAGACCGCCGGGGTGCTCTCGACCGGGGGAGACGTGCGCCTGTCGCGGCCGCTGTTGCGGGCGGCGGCCAACGCGGAGGCGGCGGTGCGGGCGCTGATCGCCGAGCACCGTCAGCAGGTCCCGCGCCGGGCGGTCCGGAGGGAGGTGTCGGTCGGGAATGGGCATCCGTTCTGACGGCAGCGCGCCGTTCCCCGAGGGGCCGGACCAGTACGACACCCCGCCGCCTGCGACCGGGTATCCGGCGCCGGAACCGCGGCCCCGGGCCGAGGCGCGGTCTCGGGCTGAGGCGCGGTCACGGGGCGAGGCGCGGTCTCGGGGCGAGGCGCGGTCTCGGGGCGAGGCGCGGCCTGGCGGCGAGGCGCGGCCTGGCGGCGAGGCGTGGACGGCGGATGAGTGGGCTTCGGAGTCTCGTCCGCCGGTGGCGTGGCCCGCGGAGCCGCGGTCGGCGGCGGCTCGGGCGGGGGCGTCTCGGTCGGACGCGGTGCGGTCGGAAGGGGTGTGGTCGGACGGGGTGCGGTCGGTGGGGCGGGTTTCGGAGGTGCGGTCGGGGGAGGGTTGGCCGGATTCCTCGGCGGACGGCGGGCTGGATGACGGCTGGGCGGCGGAGGTTCCGCCCCCGGCCACCTGGCCGGCGGATGCGTGGGCGGGGGAGCCGGTGTCGGGGGCTGGAATTCGGATGTCGCCGGGTACGACGGTGTTTCCGCCGGAGCGGGCGGGTGGGGTCTATCCGGTTTCTGCTCCGCCTCGGCGCGAGGCGGAGCCGCCGAGCGCCGGCGCGCCGCTGGCCGGGCCGCCCTTGGGCGGACCGCCGTCGGGCGGGGCGCCGTTGAGTGAGCCGCCGTTGGGTGGCGCGCCGTGGGGCGAGCGGCCGTTGGGTGGGTCGCCGTTGGATCGGTCGCCGTTGGGCGGGGCGCTGGCGGGCGGGGGTGCGCTGTTCGGAGGCGGGTCGCCGTTGGATGGGCCGCGGCCGGGTTCCCTGCCGGTCGGCAGCCCGTCGGCGGGTGAGCCGCCGTTGGGCGGGAGTTCGTCGGCGGGTGAGTCGGGCGGTTCGGCTGGCGGAGGCCCGTTGGTGGGTGGGCTGCCGTCCGGGGCGGTGCCGTCGGCGGCGGGTATGCCGTCGGCCGCGTTGCACGCGGCGCTGCCGCCATTGACCTCTACAACGTCGACCTCCGCACCGTTGCCCTCTGCGCTGCCGCCCGCGACTCTGTCGCCATCGACTGTGTCCCCGCGGCCCTCGTTACCCCCGGCGTCGCGGCGATCGGAAGACCGCGCGCTCGGCCGCCCGCTGCCGCCAGCGCCCCGCCCGTTGGAAGACCGCCTGGCCGGCGCGGCCCGTCGCCCCGACGACCGCCCCGATGGACCCGGCTGGCTCCCCGAGGGCCCAGGCCGCCTGGAGGGCATCGGCCGCGCCGAGGGCCTGAACCACCCGGACGCATTCGCCCGGCTGGAGAGCTCCAGCCGCGCCGAAGCCCTGGCCCACCCGGAGACGTCCGGTCGCGCGGAAGCGCCCGGCCGCGCGGAAGCGCCCGGCCGCGCCGAGGGCCTGTCCCACCCCGGGGCGTCCGCCCGGCTGGAGGTTTTCGGGCCGACCGGAGGCCTGGGCCATCCGGAGACGTCCGGCCGCGCCGACGGTCTGTCCCACCCCGGGGCGTCCGCCCGGCTGGAGAGCTTCGGCCCGACCGGAGGCCCGGGCCACCCGGGAGCGTCTGGCCGCCAGGAGGGCTTCGGCCGAACTGAGGGCCTGGGCCATCCGGAGCCATCCGCTCGGCCGGAGAGCTTCGGCCGGGCCGAGGCCGGGTTCAGCCGGGACGCGGGCGGCTTCGGCCGGACCGAGGCCGCGGGGCTCCTCGAGGCGCCCGCCCGCGCCGAGGGCGGACCCGACCCGATCATGTTCCTCCCGCCGTCGGTACTGGACCCCTCCACCCGACCCCCGGCCCAGCCCGGCTCCCTACCCCCACCGGGCACAGCGCCAGGCGCAGGGCCAGGCGCAGGGCCAGGAGCGGCGCCGGGTGCGATCCCGGGAACCCTGCCGGGCGCGCTGCCGGGCCTGCCGCCCGGAGCGCTACCCCCGCCCGGGCTGCCCTCAGGGGCACTCCCCCCGCCGAGGCCGCACCCAGGCCGCCACGCCGCCCCCACCACCCAGGTCGACTACGCCGCCGTCCGCGCCCTGGGACGGCAGATCAGCGAGCGCCTCTCCCTCTGGCTCCGCAACCACGCCGACGCCTCCGAGGACGACCGCCGCCGGGAACGCGACCGGGCCGCCGGGCAGCTGGTCGCCGAGTGGGTCGACGCCCAGCGCCGGGCCGGCGTCCCGCTCGCCGCCAACGACGAACGCGCGCTGCTCGAGGCGGTCATCGCCGACCTCGTCGGCCTCGGCCGCCTCCAAGCCCTACTGGCCGACCCGACGATCGAGGAAGTCCACATCCTCGGCTGCGACCGCGTCCGCATCACCCGCCGGTCGGGCGCGGTCGAGGTCGGCTCTCCGATCGCGGACTCCGACGACGAGATGGTCGAGATCCTGCAGACCGCGGCCCGCCGGGCCGGCTCCACCGAGCGGTCCCTGTCGACCTCCCGCCCGGTCCTCGACCTGCAACTTCCCGACGGATCCCGCCTCGCCGCGGTCTACCAGGTCTCCCACCGCCCCTACGCGGTGATCCGCCGTCACTCCACGTTGGACGTGACGCTCCCGGATCTCGCCGGCGGGCGCCCCGACCTGTCAGAAATGATCGACCCGCTGATGGGCGAGTTCCTCTCCGCCGCCATGCGAGCCGGTCTGAACATCATGGTCGCCGGCCTGGCCGGAGCCGGCAAAACCACCCTGTTGAGAGCCCTGGCCGCCGAAATCCCCCGCCAAGAAGCGTTCGTCGTCCTCGAAGAATCCCGCGAACTCGGCCTCCACGCGTCCCCCCGCCACCCCTGGGCCATGTCGTTCGAGGCCCGCGAAGGCCACGGCGAACGCGACCTGGCCGGACGCCCGGCCGGTGAGGTCACCATCGCCGACCTCATCCCACTCTCCCTGCGCATGGGCGTGCTGCGGGTCATCGTCGGCGAGGTCCGGTCCCGCGAGATCGTCCCCATGCTCCAGGCCATGACCACGTCCCGCGGCTCGATGTGCACGATCCACGCCCGCACCCCGCAAGCGGTCACCGAACGCATCATCGAACTGTCGCTCTCGCACGGCAAGGACATGACCGTCGAGCTGGCCCGTCGGATGGCCGGCAACGCGCTCGACCTCGTCGTCTACGTCACCGTGCAGGACGAGACACCGATCGGCGGACGGAAGCACCGCTTCGTCTCCCACATCGAGGAGGTCGACGGGGTCACCGGCGACCGGATCTCGCGCACCACGGTCTTCGGCCCCGGCCCCGACGGACGCGGCGTGCCCAAGCACCTTCCGGGTCGCATCCGCGACGCGCTGCTGCGCGTCGGTTACGACGCGCGTGCGCTCGCCGGCTGGATCGAGGCCGGGCACGGCGCGTGGCGCTCGCCGTTGCAGAGCCTGCTCAACCGCACGCCGACGACGACGGCCGGGGTGATGGTGTGAACCTGCGGCTGATCGCCGGAATCGGTGGCGCGCTCGTCGTCGCCGGAGTCGTGCTGGGCGTGTTCGCGCTGATCGGCACCAGCGCTGCGGCCCGTCCGACGTCGTCGCGCGCGCTGTGGTGGCGACGGGTCTGGAACGGCGACGGGCTCAGCGCGTCCGAGCGACGCACCCGGCAGGCGTTGCTGCTGGGCGCGCTCGCGGCCGGAGCCGTGGCCTGGCTGTTCACCCGGATGCCGATCGCCGGGCTGCTCGCGGCACTCGCGGTGCCTGGCGTCCCGTGGTTGTTCACGGTCGGCAACCGGGAGAAGCGCGCGATCCAGCGGATCGAGTCGGTGGGGGAGTGGGCCCGCCGGCTCAAGGACATCACCGCGACCGGTGTCGGGCTCCAGCAGGCGATCGTGTCGTCGACGGCCACCGCGCCGGTCGCGATCACCACCGAGATCAAGACGCTGGCGGCCCGGCTCCAAGCGGGGTGGAACGGCCGGATCGCGCTCCTGCGCTTCGCCGACGACATCGCCGACCCGGTGTGCGACCAGGTCGTCGCCGCGCTGATCCTGCACCTGTCCGACCGCGGCGAGCACCTCGGCGACGTCCTGAACTCGATCGCGTCGGCGGCCGCGGCCGAGGTCGCCACCCGTCGCGAGGTCGAGGCGAAACGGACCCAGCCCCGGTTCGCGGTCCGGTTCCTCACCGGGCTGACGTTGCTGGTGCTGGTGTACGGCGCGAGCCGGCCCGACTACATGGCGCCGTACGGAACCACGACCGGGCAGCTGGTGATGGCCGGGCTCGGCGGCGTGTTCATCGGGTTGCTGATCTGGGTGCGGGCGATGAGCCTGCCGCCGCGCGCCCCGCGGTTCCTGTCGACGCCGGGGGAGGCCGAATGATCGCGTCCTGGCAGCTCCCGGCGGCCGTGCTCGGCGGAGCGGCGGTCGGGGGTGGCGCGTTCCTGCTGGTGCGGGAGGCGCTGCCCGCGGTGCCGGCGCTCGGTCCGGCGCTGCGCCGGCTGCACGAGCCGGTCGCCGTCGCGTCGCCGTCCGGCGGCTTCCTGCCGGGTGGGCTGCTGTCCGGGGCGGCGCGGCGGATCCGCGTCCCCCAGCGCGATCTGACGCTGCTCGGCCGCACCCGCGAGCAGTACCTGCTGTCGTTGCTGCTCTCGGCGTTGATCGGGCTGGCCACGCCGCCGGTCGCCGGGTTCATCTTCGCGGCCGCCGGCATCACGCTGCCGGTGGCGATCCCGGTGGCGGCGTCGCTGGTGTGCGCGGTGCTGTTCGTCGTCGTCGCACATCGGGACGTCCTCGAGAAGGCCGCGGCCGCGCGGGCCGAGTTCGTCCGGGCCGTCTGTACCTATCTGGACCTGGTCGCGCTCCAGCTGGCGGCCGCGCACGGGCCGGTGCAGGCGCTCGAACAGGCGGCCCAGGTGTGCGACGGCTGGGTCTTCCAGCGGATCCGCGAGGCGCTGCTCCGGGCCCAGCTCCAGATGCGTTTCCCGTGGGCCGAGCTGCGGCTGATGAGCGAGGAGATCGGCGTCGCCGAGCTCGGTGACGTCGGCGCGATCATGCAGTCCTCGGGCGCCGAAGGCGCGCAGGTGCAGCAGACGCTGCGGGAGCAGGCCGACTCGCTGCGCGATCAGATCCGCACCACCGACTTGGCTCGCGCGGAGTCGATCACGTCTCGGCTCGACATTCCGGGCGCCGCGCTGGTGTTCGTGCTCGTCCTGTTCGTGCTCTATCCGTTCATGACCCGGATCTGAGGGAGTCGCATGATCAAGCTGTATGTGGCGGTGTTTCTGCGGATGCAGGAGCTGACCCGGGAGCGCGATCGCGGTGACGGCCCCGTGCCGACCTCGATCATCATCGCCGGGCTCGCGGTGCTGGCGGCGGCGGTGGTGGCCTGGGCCACCACGAAGGCCAACAACGCGATGAACTCGGCTCCGTAGATGCGGTGGCCGCGTCCGCGGGGTGAGCGGGGGTCGTCGCCGGTCGAGCTGGCGATCCTCGCTCCCGCCGTGCTGCTCGCGCTGTTCGCGTCGATCCAGGTCGCGGCCGTGTTCATGGCCCGGTCGACGGCGTTGTCGGCGGCGCAGGAGGCCACCACGGCGGAGCGGGCGTTCGACGCCCCCGAGGGCGCGGGCGAGGACCGGGGGCGCGCCTTCCTGGCGCGCGCCGGTGACTGGCTGTCCGGCGGTCGGGTGACCGTCGTGCGTAACGGCGACGAGGTCACGACGACGGTCACGGGCACGGCGATCTCGCTGGTGCCGGGTTTCACGTTCGCGGTCTCCGAGACCGCCCACGGCGAGGTCGAACGCTTCACCACCGACGACGAGGACCCAGGCCCATGACGACGCTTGGCGAGCGAGCGATCGCGGCCGGGCGCGCGACCCGGGCACTGGGCGGCGGGCGGGCGGCGGACGAGGGGTCGATCGCGGTCGAGTTCGCGATCCTCGTGCCGGCGTTCGTGCTGCTGATCGCGGTGGCGGCAGTGATCGGGCGGCAGACCGTCGCCCAGACCGCGATCGAAGGCGCGGCCCACGACGCGGCCCGGGCGGCGTCGATCTCCCGGACCGCGGCCACCGCGCAGGCCCGCGGCAAGGCCGCGGCCAACGACGTCCTCGATGCGCAGGGCCTGCACTGCGACCCGGTCACGATCACGGTCGACACCAGCCAGTTCGCGCGCCCGGTCGGCCAGGCCGCCGCGGTCACCGCGGTCGTCTCGTGCTCGGTGAGCTTCTCCGACATCGCGGTCCCCGGCCTGCCCGGCAACCGCACGCTGTCGGCCACGTTCACCAGCCCGCTCGACATCTACCGGAGCCGATCGTGACCGCGCCCGACGATCGAGGCCGGGTCAGCGTGTTCCTGGCGATCGCGCTGGCCGGCGTCCTCATTCTCATCGGGATGGTCGCGGACGGCGGCGCGCGGCTGCGCGCGATGCAGCGCGCGGACAACATCGCGGCCGAGGCCGCGCGGGCCGCCGGGCAGGGCATCGACGGCGCGACCGCGATCCCCGGCGGGAAGAAGCAGCTCGATCCGGACCTCGCGGTCCGGGCCGCCCAGGACTACCTCGCGTCGGCTGATGTCACCGGCACCGCGACCGTCAACGACGACCTCGACGAGGTCGACGTCGAGGTACAGATCACCCGGCCGACCGCGATGCTCGGCCTGATCGGAATCAACACGATCCAGGTCACCGGCCACGCCACGGCCGTGCTCCGCACGGAATGACTCCGGAAGGTAGGCGTCGATGAGCTCCGCTACTGCGCCCCGAGGGCGACAGGTCCTGTCCGGCCTCGTCGCGCTGATCGTCCTCCTGGGGACGCTCGTGGGCGTGCCGATTCTGCTCGCGGTACTGGGCGGCAACCTGTTGCCCGACCACGTGCCGACGCTGGCCGAGGCCGGGCACGCGCTCACGTCGCCGGACGACGGCACGCTGTTCCTGCGGGTGCTGACGGTGGCGGGGTGGGTCGGGTGGGCGACGTTCGCGCTGTCGGTGGTCGTCGAGGTGCCGTCGGCGTTGCTGCGCCGGCCGGCGCCGAGGTTGCCGGGGTTGCGCACGCAGCAGCGGGCGGCGGCGGCGCTGATCGCGGCGATCGCGCTGCTGGTGGGAACGTCGACGGCGGCCAGCGCGGCCGTGGCGCCGACGTCTGTTGCGGCGTCCGTGGCCGCTGGGCATCCGGCGATGCAGCACGGCGCGGCGCCGTGGTCCGCGGCCGCCCGCGATGGGCTTCCTATGACGGGCGCGGCGCCGTGGTCCGCTGTGGCCGCGCGCGATGGGGTTCCGGAGTCGGCGACCGGCGCGGCGCCGTGGTCGTCGGCCACCGCGCGCGATGAGCTTCCTGCGGCTGGGACGGCGCCGTGGTCCGCGGCCGTGGCGCGAGATCGACTTTCGGCCGCGGAAGCGGTGCCCACGGCGGCGAGGGACGGGCTCCCGGCCGCAGGAGCGGTGCCGGCGGGGGCGCGGGAAGGCGTTCCGGCTCCGGCTGTGGGAGGGGTGCCGGCGGCGGCGCGGGATGGGGTGCCGGCTCCGGCCGTCGGGGCGGCGCCCGGAGCGGCGCGTGATCAGGTGCCCGCGCCCGCTGCCGGCGAGGTGCCCGGGGCGGCGCGGGATGGGGTGCCGGCTCCGGCTGTGGGGGCGGTGCCGGTGGCGGCGCGTGATCAGTTGCCGGCTCCGGCTGTGGGTGGGGTGCCCGCCGGGGCTCGGGATGGGGTGCCGGCGGCGGCCGTCGGGGCCGCGCCCGGAGCGGCGCGTGATGAGGTGCCCGCGCCCGCTGCGGGCGGGGTGCCCAAGGCGGGGCGGGACCAGATGCCGGCGGCTGCTGGGGGCGGGGTGCCTGGGGCGGCGCGTGATCAGGTGCCGGAGGCGGCTGGTGGGTCGGTGGGGACTCACACGCCGGCTCGTGGGTCGGAGGGGCGGCCGGCGTTGCCGCAGCGGGGGGCTTCGGGGCCGCGGGCCGGGTCGGGTGGGGCGCCCGGGTACACGGTTCGGCCGGTCGGAGGCGGGGGGACGTATGTCGTGGCTCCCGGGGATCGGCTCGCGGACATCTCGGCGCGGTTCCTCGGGGACCCGGACCGGTATCCAGAGCTCGCCGCGGCCAGCGGAGTGTCCGATCCGGACGAGATCCGGGCCGGTCAGCGCATCGTGCTGCCGCCGGGCGCGCGCGACCGCGGTGCGTCCCAGTACGCGGCCGGGCCGGTTCAGGCATCGTCGACGAGTACGTACGTCATCGCACCGGGCGATCGGCTCTCCGACGTCTCGGAGCGGTTCCTCGGCGACCCCGACCGGTATCCCGAACTCGCGACCGGCAGCGGTGTCGGTGACCCCGACGAGATCCGCCCTGGCCAGCGCATCCTGCTCCCTCCGGACGCCCGCGACCGAGGCGCCGATCCCCACGCCACCGGCCGGGTAGACCCTCCGACCGACCCCGACAACTCAACCCCAACCCCAGATGCCCCCGCCCCGGGCACTCCCGCCCCGAGCGCGCCGAGCAACCCGGCCCCAAGCAGGCCCGCCCCGAGTGCCCCCGCCCCGAGTGCCCCCGCGCCGAGCTCGGCCGCCCCAGCCCCCGGCGCCCCGGCCCCGGGCACGCCCGCGCCGGGCACGCCCGCGCCGGGCGCGCCCGCGACAAGTGCCCCCGCGCCAAGCGCCCCTGCGCCGAGCTCGGCTGTGCCCGCTCCCGGTGCCCCGGCCCCGGGTACCCCCGCGCCGAGTACTCCCACCCCGAGCGCGCCCGCGCCGAGCGCCTCTGCTCCCAGCGCCCCCGCGCCGAGTTCAGCTGTGCCCGCTCCCGGTGTGCCGGCGCCGGGTGCCCCGGCCCCCACGGCGCCCGCGCCGAGCGCCCCCGCCCCCAGCGCCCCTGCGCCGAGTTCGGCTGTGCCCGCTCCCGGTGTGCCGGCGCCGGGTGCCCCGGCCCCCACCGTACCCGCCCCCCGCACTCCCGCCCCGAGCACGGCCGCGCCGAGCGCCCCGGCCCCAAGCACAGCCGCGCCCAGCGCCCCGGCCCCGAGCACGGCCGCGCCCAGCGCGCCGGCCCCGGACACGGCCGCTCCGAGCACGGCCGCTCCGAGCACGGCCGCGCCGAGCGCGCCGGCTCCGAGCACGGCTGAGCCCCGGCCTAGTCACGACCTGCCCCAGCCGGCGCCCGGCGGCGTCCCCCAGAACGAACGCGTACCGGACCGCGCGCCGGACGCGGCGCCCCGGGGCGCCAGTGGGAGCGCCGACCCGGCGGCCGAGAGCACCACACCCCAGACCACCGCAACCCGCCCCGCCTCGCACGACTCCTCACCGATCCTCCCGATCGGCGTCCCCCTCGCCGGCGCCGGTCTGCTCGCCGCGCTGCTTCTGGCCCGCGGCCGCCGCCAGAACGCGTTCGTCGGCCGACACCGTCGGCACCGCGGCCGCCCCAAGCCAAAGCCCAACCCGAAACCCACCTCCAAGCCCGACGGTTTCATCGCCGCCCCGCCGCGCCAGCGATCCGAGCCTCCGCCGCTCCCGGTCCGGATCCCCGCGCCCGTGCCTCCGCCTCCCGCCGACACCCCCGAACCGCCGAACGTCGCCCCGGCCGCCACCAACGCCCGGCTCGACGCCGCCCTGCGCGCGCTCGCGATCTCGCTCGCCGACCGGTCCCCGGACGCGATGCCCGATGTCCTCGGCGCCTGGCTCGAACCCGACGGCATCAAGCTGATCCTCAGCCGTCCCTGTCCGAACCCGCCGTCGCCGTGGAGCGGCACCGCGGTCAGCTGGATCCTGGCCGCCGACGCCGAACTGCCCGACCTCGC
The DNA here is from genome assembly GCF_006912135.1 of Cryptosporangium phraense. Taxonomy (NCBI): domain Bacteria; kingdom Bacillati; phylum Actinomycetota; class Actinomycetes; order Cryptosporangiales; family Cryptosporangiaceae; genus Cryptosporangium; species Cryptosporangium phraense. Next base: position 67,133 of record NZ_VIRS01000008.1, read on the forward strand.
GCCGATGCCCGCGCCGCTTCCGATGCTGGTCACGGTCGGCACCCGCGGCGGCACACCGCTCGTCCTCGACCTCGAACGCCTCGGGGTCCTGACGCTCACCGGCGACGAGTTCCGGGCCGAGGACCTCCTCCGTTACATCGGCGCCGAGCTCGCCGGCAGCCCCTGGAGCGACGACGTCGAGATCCTCGTCGCGGGCTTCGACTCCGAGCAGACCAACCACTTCGCGATGATCGGCGACGGCCGGATCGAGCCGGTCCCGACCGTCGCCGACGGCATCGGACGGATGCGCCGACGGGTCAGCCAGGCCCTCGGCGTCGAGAAGACCTCCGGCGGACGCCACGCGGCCGCCGACGAGCACGAGGACGACGACGAGTGGGCGCCGACGATCCTGCTCGCGGCCGATCCCGACCTGGAGGAGACGATCGCGCTCGGCGAGCTCGACGAGGAACTCGCCAAGACCGGGCGCTGCGGCGTCGGGATCGTCGCGGCGATCCGGGGCGACCTCGGCCGCTGGCCGCTCTCGACCAACTCCGAGGGTGGGATGTCGGCCGGCTTCCTGGGCATCGACGAGGCCCGGCTCGTTGCCGCCCGCCTCTCCCGCCCCCGCCTCGGCAGCCTGGCCGAAGAATTCGTCGACTCGGCCATCCAGGGCAACAGCAACCCTTTGACCTGAGGCGATCCCGCACCCCTTGACCTCAAGCGCACTGCAGCTTGCACGCTCTCCTACATGCCGATCTTCACCGACGCAGAGCTCGCCTACCTGTCGAGCCAACGGCTCGCCCGACTGGCCACCGTCGACGCCCGGGGCGTTCCCCAGAACAGCCCGGTCGGCTACTCGGTCGACCCGGACACCGGGGCCATCGACATCGGCGGGTACCACATGGGGGCCAGCCGGAAGTTCCGCAACGTCCGGCGGTCCGGCAAAGCGGCCTTCGTCGTCGACGACATCGCGTCGGTCTCCCCGTGGCGGGTGCGCGGGATCGAGATCCGCGGTGACGCCGAGGCGATCGACGGCCTCCCGGCCCAGGGCCACCTCAGCGGCGAGATCATCCGCGTCCACCCGCGCTGGATCCTCAGCTGGGGCCTCGACGGCCAACCCCCACGCGGCTCCCGCCGACTCTGACCCGAGGCCAAGCCCCGACGAGGCCGCGACCCAGGCCGCGACCCAGGCCGCGACCCAGGCCGCGACGAGGCCGCGCCAGGCCGCGACCAGGCCGCGCCAGGCCCGACCAGGCCGCGCCAAGCCGCGACCCACCCGCGACCCACCTGCGCCAGAACAACGCCGACCCCGGCGACACCCCCCGCGCCACTCGCGTACCGAACGGGACAATGGGCATGCTTGGAGATGTGTCCGGGCGGGACGTACGCGTAGGGGAGATGCAATGGGCTTGGTCGTGGGCGTCGACGTCGGCGGAGCGCGCATCGCGGCCGGCCTGGTCGACGCCGACGGCCGGGTGCTGATCCGGCAGACCGTCCCCACCCCGCCCCGCCCCGCCGACCTCGTGCCGTGCGTCCACGCCCTGGTCAGTGCGTTCCGTGGCGGGTACACGATCTCCGCGGTCGGGCTCGGCATCGCCGGCTTCGTCGACCGCGACCGGTCGACGGTCCTGTTCTCCTCGCTCGCCGGCTGGGCCGACGAGCCGCTCGGCGTCGAGCTCGAACGGCTGCTGGGCATCCGGGTCACGGTCGAGAACAGCGGTAGCGCGGCGGCCTGGGCCGAGTCCAGGTACGGCGCCGGCCTCGGCGAGCCGAACCTGGTCAGCTGCGTCGTCGGCACCGGGCTGGGCGGCGGGTTCGTCGTCGACGGGCATCCCTACCGGGGGCGGTTCGGCGTCGCGGCGGAGTACGGGCACATCCCGGTCGTGCCCGGCGGTCTGCTCTGCGGCTGCGGCAACCGCGGGTGCTGGCAGATGTACGCGTCGGGCGCGGCCCTGGCCCGGGAGGCGCAGCAACTGGCCGCCTCCGGCGCGGAAGAGGCGAAGCCCCTGCTCGCCAAGGCGAACGGTGAGATCGGCGAGATCGGCTACCGCGTGGTCGCGGCCGCGGCCCGCGAGCAGGATCCGGCCGCGCTCGCGCTCGTCGAGAAGGTCGGACGCTGGCTCGGCACCGGAATCGCCACGGTGGCGTCCGTATTGGACCCCGGCTGCGTGGTGATCGGCGGCGGGATGCTGAACGCGCTCGTCGGCGTTTCGGCGACCCCCGACTCCGACCCGGCCGATCTGCTGTTGGAGCCGGCCAGGGACGAGTTCCGCCGGAGCCTGCCCGGGCGCGGTTACCGCCGGGAAGCGAACATCGCCCCGTCCGCACTCGGCCCGGATGCCGGCCTGATCGGCGCGGCCGACCTCGCCCGTACCTACCGTTAGCACGTTTCAGTCCGGCCTCCGGTAGGGCCGACCGAATCGTTGGCCCGAACGGGCGCACCTCATCCGCCGTGCGGCCCGTCGGGCGGGGGCACTTCGGCGCGGTAAGGCCCTGGGGGCCGTTTCGGGGCGGTAGGGATGCCCCCCTTTCTGCGATCGTGTAGCCGTGTTCGGGTGCCCACGGTCCGTTGTCGACGGTCGCGCCGCTCAGTGCGGGAGTTCGCCAGGCGTGCCCCCGTGCGTCGACCAGCCCGGGAAGCCGTGACGTTCGCGCCCGGCTCCGGCGACAATCGTGCGGTCGACTACGACCGCGCGATGCCCGACACTGCCCTCCCGGCCGAGGTGAAACCCGAGCCGGGCCGCACCCACCCCGGCATCCGGGTCGAAGACATCGACGACCAGCGCCGCGCCGCGGCGTTCTCGGCGCACCGGCGTTCGGTCTGCCGCGACGAGCTCTGCCGGCTCTCCGCCGCCTGCGGGATCGGCTGGATCGTTCTCTACCAGCTTCTCGCCTGGGCGGCCGGTGGCACCTGGGCCGCGCCGCTCGTCACCGACGCGATCTACCTGCTGCCGATCGTCGCGGCCGCCGTCTTCGGCGTCTGGGCCGCGCGCAGTACGACGGGGCGGATCGCGATCGTCTGGCGCTGGCTGGCCGCGTCGACGATCTGCTGGCTGGTGGGCGAGGTGATCTGGAGCGTCTGGGGCGTCTGGCTGTCGTCCGACCGGGTCGCCGCGGCGGCCGAGACCGACGCCAAACTCCCCGAGGTCGGCATCGCGTTCACGGTGTCGTACGCGCTGCTGGTGCCGGCAGCCTGGTTCGGGTTCGTCTACACGCGCAAGCTCTGGCGGGCCCGCGCGCTGGTCGACGCGGCGCTGGTCGCGCTCGCGGTCGGCGCGGTCGGCTGGCGGCTGATCGGGTCGTCCGACCCGGTCGAGACCGACATCATCGCCGACCTGGCCTATCCGGCCATCGGGCTCGCGTTCCTGGTCGCGCTGGTCGGCGCCGGGCTGGCCCGCCACCGGGGGATCCCGTGCTCGATCCTGCTGGCGATCGTCGGTTATGGGTTCGGCGTCCTGGCCGACGCCGGTTACGCGTTCGCGGACGCGAACAACTCGTTCTCGGACACGAGCCTGGTGAACGCCGGCTGGCAGGCCCAGGCCGTGTTCCTGACGCTCGGCGGGCTGGCCGCGGTGCGACATCCCGACGTGGAGCCGCCGGTCGAGCGGTTCGAGCACGACCGGGCGTTCGGCGCCGTGCTCGTGTCCGGGCTCTCGGTCGCGGTCCTGGTCGTCATCGACCAGGTGCGCAACCACAAAGTGGACTCGGTCTGGCTGCTGGTGACCGGCCTCGTCGTCGCCGGCCTCCTGGTACGTCAGGCGCTGACCACCCGCGAGCGGACGCGGCTCGCCCACCGCCTCGACGACGCACTCCGCGAGCAGCGCCGCACCGCGGTCACCGACGGCCTGACCGGCCTCTACAACCGGCCGTTCTTCCAGGCGCTCTTAGGGGTCGAGGCCCGCCGGGCCGCCCACGGCAGCGCCCGGGCCGGGCTGATCCTCGTCGATCTCGACTCGTTCGTCCGGATCAACGCGCACCACGGCCGGCCCGCAGGCGATTCGGTGCTGGTGCAGGTCGCCGACCGGCTGCGGATCGCCGCGCGCCCCGGTGACGTCCTGGCCCGCTACGGCGGTGACGAGTTCGCCTGTCTGCTTCCGCAGACCGACGAGGAGGCCGCGATGGAGGTCGCCGAACGCTTCCGGCAGGCCCTCCGGCGGACGACGATCGTCGTCGGCAGCAGCGCGTCGGTCGAGGTGACGGCCTCGTTCGGGGTGGCGACGACCGGCGGCCAGCCGGCCGAACACCCGGATGCCGACGTCGCTGAGCCCGTCCTCGACATGGAACGCCTGGTCCGGGACGCCGATCGCGCGCTCACCGACGCGAAGGAGCGCGGCGGCGACCGGGTCGTGGTGGCCGGGCGCGCCGATCGCCGGACGGTGGCCGACGACGCCGACGTGCCGCCCGAGCTGGCCTGGCTCGCCGACCGGGTCGACCGGGTGCTGTCCGACCACGAGCACAGCACGGCCGTGGCGCGGTGGTGTCTGCTGGTCGGGGGGTATCTCGCGCTCGATCACATCGAGTTGCGTCAGGTCGTCGCGGCCGGGCGGTTGCACGACATCGGGAAGTTCGGCGTGGGGGCGGCGATCCTGCGGAAGACCGAGCCGTTGACCGAGCCCGAGTGGGGGGCGTTGCGGTGTCATCCGGAGGAGGGGGCCCGGTTGTTGCGCGGGGTCGGGGGGCATGCGGCGCTGGCGCCGCTGGTGGCGGCTCACCACGAGCGGTGGGACGGGCTCGGGTATCCCGAGGGGATCAAGGGCGAGGCGATCCCGCTGGGGGCCCGGATCATCGCGGTCTGCGACAGCTGGGCCGCGATGCGCGTCGACCGCCCCTACGCCCCCGCCCTGGACCCGCGCTCGGCCCGCCACGAGATAGAACAGGCCCGAGGCACCCAATTCGACCCCATCGTCGTCGACGCCTTCCTAGCGTTGCTAGACCAAGACCTCATCGACGACCCGGCTCCGCTGTGAGACCAGCGCGGCGATCGCCGCGCCGGTCGTGTTGAGGAGGACGTCGTCGACGCTGGTCACTCGGCCGATGGCCAGGGCGTACTGCAGTAGTTCGACGACGACGGATCCGGCGCAGGCCAGGGCGGCCACCTGAGCCACCGAAACTCGCCACCGCAGCGGCGCGCAGAAGCCGAACGCGGCGAACACCAGCAGGTTCCCGCCGATCTGTTCGATCGCCGTGGACGCCGACCCGAACGACAGCAGCCCGGCCAGCGGTACCGCCTCCACCGACCGCCCGGACCCCCGGGGCGTCAGGATCATCCACACCCACGGCGCCGTCCCGACCACCATCCCGACCTCGGCGAACGAGTACCGCCAGCGATGCGCCGACCCACGCCGCCACCACGCCAGCGCGACCACGACCAGCGCGGCGGGCACCAGCGAAACCGCCGTCACCAGAACGACCCCGCTCCACGCCGCACCCACCACGCGCGCATCGTGTCACAGCCCAAAAACCGGAAATGGTTGACACGTCATCTACATTGAGGGAAGCAGCCAACCCAGGAGGCCGACATGCCCGCCGTCACCGTCGAGAACCCGCTGGCCCTGCCGCGGCTCGCTCCCGTCGACCCGACCATCGACCGCCCGCGCGTCGTGACGAGCCTGACCACCGCACCCCAGGGCTACGAGGGCGAGGGCTTCCCGGTGCGCCGGGCGTTCGCCGGGGTCGACCTGCGCGCGCTCGACCCGTTCATTCACATGGACCAGATGGGCGAGGTCGAGTACGGCGCCGGTGAGCCCAAGGGCACCCCGTGGCACCCGCACCGGGGCTTCGAGACCGTCACCTACATGATCGACGGCGAGATGGCCCACCAGGACTCCAACGGCGGCGGCGGCCTGATCACCAACGGCGACACCCAGTGGATGACCGCGGGCGGCGGGATCCTGCACATCGAGACGCCACCCGAGCACCTGGTCGCCAGCGGCGGGCTGTTCCACGGCCTGCAGCTCTGGGTGAACCTGCCCAAGTCGCTGAAGTTCGCCCAGCCCCGCTACCAGGACATCCGTGGCAACAAGGTCGCGCTGCTGAGCAGCCCGGACGGCGGCGCGCTGCTGCGGGTCATCGCCGGCGAGCTGGCCGGTCACGCCGGTCCCGGCAGCACGCACACGCCGATCACGATCGTGCACGCGACGCTGAGCCCCGGCGCGAGCGTCACCGTGCCGTGGAACACCCAGTTCAACGCGCTCGCGTACGTCCTCGGCGGGGACGGCACGGTCGGCGCCAAGGCGCGCCCGATCCGGACCGGGCAGCTCGCGGTGCTGGAGGACGGCGACACGATCACGCTCACCGCGAACCCCAAGCAGGAGTCGCGGACGCCGAACCTCGACGTCGTCCTGCTCGGCGGGCAGCCGATCCGGGAGCCGGTCGCGATGGCCGGGCCGTTCGTCATGAACACCCGGGCCGAGGTCGTCCAGGCCTTCGACGACTTCCGCGCCGGCCGCCTCGGCAGCATCCCGGCCGCCCACGGCGACGTGGTCGGCGAGACCGGCCAGAACTGACCCCCGCACGCACCGAGGCCCCGGATCGCACGAGCGATCCGGGGCCTCGCCGTTCGGTCCCTACCGAGCGACCCCCGCCCCGGCCTCTTCAGGAGCTTCCGACGAGGACGACTCGACCTCGTCCGGCGCCGGCCCGGTCGGCACCGGCAGCAGCCGCGCCGGGACGAACCGCGACAGCCACTCCGTCCGCACCACCGCGAGCGGCCCGATGATGGCCAGCACCAGCACGTAGCCGGCCGCGAACGCCGCCACCCGCGGATCGAGCCCGGCCCCGAGCGCCAGCGTCCCGAGCACGATCGAGAACTCGCCCCGGGTCAGCACCGTCACCGCGACGTTGGTCCCGGCCCGCCGGTCGTACCCGTACAGCCGGGCCGCGCCGAGCCCGGCCACCAGGTTCAGCACGATCGTCAGCACGACCGCGATCACGATCGGCACCGCCACCGACACCACGTCACCCGGGTCGATCGTCAGCCCGAACGTGAAGAAGAACAGCGCGGCGAACGCGTCACGCAGCGGATGCACCAGGCGGGTCACCCTTGAGGCGTGCGGGGTCGACCCGATCACCAGGCCGATCATGAACGCGCCGATCGCGTCCGAGACCCCGAGCTCCTCGGCCGCGCCCGCGGCCACGACCGCCAGCCCGACGAACATCACGACCAGCAGCTCGTCGGCCCGCACGTCCAGCAGCCGCGACACGAGCCGCGACCCCCACCGGGCCAGCCCGAACAGCACCACCAGGAACAGGAACGCGACACCGAACTGCCCAGCCGCGGCCCAGAACGACGAAGCGTCCCCCAGAACCGGCTGCAGAGCCGCCAGATAGAACGCCAGGAACACGTCCTCGACCACGATGATGCCGAGGATCAGCCGGGACTCCGGGTTCCGGAGCCGTCCGAGCTCGATCAGCAGTTTGCTGACGATCGCCGACGAGGAGATCCCGACGATCCCGGCCAGCACCAGCGCCTCCCGGGTGCCCCAGCCGAGCGCGAACCCGAAGGCCAGCCCACCACCGATGTTGAGCACCAGGTACCCGACTCCGGCGATCAGCAGACGCCGTCCGCCGTTGACCAGGTCGTCGAGATGGAATTCCAGCCCCAGGTAGAAGAGCAGGAACACCAGGCCGAGCGTCGAGAGCAGCTTGAACTCGGACGGGTCCGAGACCAGCGCGAGCCCCGGCGTGTGCGGCCCGAGCAGCACTCCGGCCAGGATGAACAGGGGAATCGTGGGCAGCCCGATCTTCGCGCCGAGCCGCGCCAGTATGCCGGCGGCGAGGAACGCACCACCGAGCGCCAACAGGATTTCCGCCGTATGCATCAAACCACCGCCCCACTGCCAGTACGAACAGGCTTTTTCGCCACGGAAGGCCGCGAAGAACGGCCCGGCCAGCGGCTCTCCAGCACGACGGCCAGCGGCGTCGCGGTCAACGCGGACGACGCCGTCCCGACGACGACCCCGACGAGCAACGCGATCGCGAAGTCGGTCAGCGAATCCCCACCGAGCACCGCCAGCGCGGTCAGGATGAACAGCGCCCCGAGCCCGGTGTTCACCGTGCGTGGCACGGTCTGCAGCACAGCCTCGTTGGCCACGTCCGCGAACGGCGTGCGCCGCGCCGCCCCGCGCCACCGCTCACGCACCCGGTCGAAGATCACGACCGAGTCGTTCACCGAGTACCCGATCACGGTCAGCAGCGCGGCCAGGAACACTCCGTCGAGGGACTTCCCGAGCCAGGCGAACAACCCGACCACGATCACGACGTCGTGCAACATCGCCACGACCGACGACACGGCGAACGTCCACCGGAACCGGATCGCCAGGTACGCGACCTGCGCCAGCAGCGCGACCCCGAGCCCGATCAGCGCCTTGACCCGCAGCTCCGACCCCAGCGAAGGTCCGACCTGCTCGTCCCGGACCCGCTCGACCGACCCGCCCACGGTTTCGAGCGCGGCCCGGATCCGCTGCTCGGACTCGTCGGAGATCTGCCCGGTCCGGACCGACAGGTCCGAGTCCCCGGACTCCACCACGACGGCCCGCGGGAACCCCGCGTCGGCCACCGCCTCCCGGGCGGCCGAGATCGAGACCGGCGAGGACGTCGTGTACTCCATCAGCCGCCCGCCGGTGAACTCCACGCCGAGGTTCAGCCCCCGGCCGAAGATCCCGATCAGCGCCACCACGACCAGCACGCCCGACACGGTGAGGAACACCCGCCGGTGGCGCATCAGGTCGAAGTTGCGCCGGGTGATCCATCGTTGGACCCGGCCCGGCCCGGCCAGCCCGGTCCAGGCCGGGTGCCGACGCACCCACGGCACCGCGATCAACAGCTCCATGAGGACGCGGGTGAACAGCAGCGCGCTGACCATCGAGGCGAGCACCCCGATCGACAGCGTCACCCCGAACCCGCGCACCGGCCCGGAGGCCAGCCAGAACAGGAGCCCGGCGGCCAGCAGCGTGGTCACGTTCGAGTCGGCGATCGCCGACAGCGAGTTCTTGAACCCGCCGCCGACCGCGGCCCGCAGACCACGCGAGACCTCCTCCCGGGAGCGCTCGAAGATCAGCACGCACCCGTCGATCGCCATCCCGATCGCCAGCACGAAACCGGCCAGGCCGGGCAGCGTCAGCGTCGCGCCGAGCGCGGTCAGCACCCCGTACGAGAGCACGCCGTACCCGGCCAGCGCGATGGCCGCGACCAGCCCGGACAGCCGGTACACGAGCAGCAGGAAGCCGATCGTCAGCGCGACCCCGATCACCGCGGCCTGCGCGCTGGCCCGGATCGCGTCGGCGCCGAGCGTCGGACCGACCGTCCGTTGCTCGACAGTCTCCACCGGCACCGGCAGCGCACCGGCCTTCACCAGCAGCGCCAGGTCGTTGGCCTCGGCCTTGGAGAACGATCCGGTGATCTGCGTCGATCCGCCGGTGATCCCGACGTTGCACCGGACGTCCTCGCCGACCTGCGGCGCGGACACGATCTCCTGGTCGAGGACGATCGCCACCCGCCGTTGCGGGTCCCCGGAGGGGAAGCAGGCCGCGTCGCCGGTGACGGTCTCCCACGCGCGTTCCCCCGCGCCCCGGAAGTCGACGGTGACGAACCAGCCGAGTCCGCTGGTCGCGTCGAACGACGCCGCCGCGTCGGCGATCCCCTCCCCGGTCAGCGCGGCCGGCCCCAGGCGCAGGGGCGCTCCCGACTCGTCGGTGAGCGTGAGCCCCGTCCCCGGCTCCGCCGGTGATGACGCTGAGGGGGCCGGCGTCGGGGGTGCGGTCGAAGGCGCGGCTCCCGGGGACGGCGCCGAGCTCGCGTCGGGAGCCGGCGTGGCCCCGGCCTGGTCGTAGCCGAGGACCGGGCGGACCGTGAGCTGCGCGGTCCGGCCGATGACCGCGGCGGCCTCGGCCGGGTCCTGGACGCCGGGCAGCTCGACGATGATCCGGTTGGAACCGGAGCGGGTGATCGTCGGCTCGGTCACGCCGAGTGCGTCGATCCGGCGGCGGAGCACCTCGACCGTGCGATCGGTCGCCTCGGCGTCGGCCTTCGTGGTCGAGGTGTCTTTCGTCTCCAGCACGATCTGGGTCCCACCGCGGAGGTCGAGGCCCAGCCGGGGGCTGGAGGTGATGGTCAGGTAGACAGCTGTGCCGAGAATGACGCACGCGAGCACCGCGCGCGCCAAGTTGGCGCGGGACATGGATTTCCTCCGGACGAAGGCGAACCGGCCACGCGCTGGTCAGCAGCGCGCGCCGGACGGCTCAGAGACGTCCGGAGGTGGGAGGAGCTCGAGTTTCGGGGAGGCCGGCGACGGCCGGCGGGCCGCGGGTCGGTGCGCTGGTCAGCGCCCGCCCGACCGGGATCAGCAACGGGGCCAGCGCCAGCAGCGCGGCCAGGGTGCCGGACGGGAGCCCGTCCAGCGGCGCGCGCAACGCGGCCACCGACGCCGGGGCCGAGTTCTCGCCCGAGCGCGGCGCGACGGTGTGGGTCACGGTGCGGGTCGCCGCCGGGCGGCTACGTCCGGCGGTGCCGGAGTACGACGCGGAGTGCGGAGCCAGCGCCACCGCCGGCCCGGCGCCGTTCAGGCCCGCGCCGCCGAAGCCGGTCGAGGCCCCGGCCGGTGCGGCCGCCGCGCCCAGGCCGGCTGCCGCCAGCACGGCCGCGCACAGCGCGAAGACCAGCCGCAACGTGATTCGGCGCACGCCTCGCAACGACCGGAGCGGTCGCGTGTCGAGCGCGTGCGTGGGCGGCAGAGGAGGTCCTCTCGAAGTTGGGCGGTACCCCTACCCTACGTGATGCCGACGCAGAGCGAGAACACACACGTCGTCCTCGAGCGGCTCGTCGGCGATCATTCCGGCCGTCACGCGGTCGACGACGTCCTGCGCGGAGACCGGCTGAGCGGTCACGCCGGCGAGCACCGTGGACAGCTTCTCCATCCCCAGATCGAGGTCGGACGCCCGCCGCTCGATCAGCCCGTCGGTGTAGCAGAGCAGGGTTCCGCCGCCCGGGATCCGCAGCGTCCGGGTCGGGTAGACCCGGGAGATCGTCGCGCCCAGGATCGGCTCGGCGCTCTGCAGCACGGTGACGTCGTCCGCCGAGACCAGCGGGTACGGGTGCCCGGCGTTCGCCCAGGACAGCTCGCCGGTCGCCGGGTCGTACAGCCCGACCACCGAGCTGACCAGCGTGCCGATCGGGTACCCGGTGATCAGCAGACGGTTGAGTCGGGTCAGCACGTCACCGGGCTCGGGCTGTTCCAGCGTGTAGGCGCGGGCGACCGCCCGGATCTGCCCCATGATCGCGGCCGCCTGCTGGTCGTGCCCGATGACGTCGCCGATCGAGAGCCCGATCCGGCCGTCCGGCAGCCCGAACGCGTCGTACCAGTCGCCGCCGACGTCGATCCGGTCGGCCACGGCCAGGTAGTCGGCGCTGAGCGCCCCTCCGGGCACGTCCGGGAGCGTGGCCGGCAGCATCGCGCGCTGGAACAGCTCCAGCACCCGCCGCTCGGCCTGTACCTCGGCCCGGGCCTCGGCGACGTCCTGCTTCGCGGCGACGAGTTCGCCCCGCGCGGTCACCAGCTGGCCGTGCGCGGTGCTGAGCTGGCCCTGCGTCGTGACCAGCTGGCCCTGGGCGGTGACCAGCCGGCCCTCGGCCGTGTGCAGCCGGCCCTGGGTCGCGACCAGCTCGCCCTTGGCCGCCTTGACGTCGGTGACGTCCTGGACGACGCCCCACAGGCCGACGACCTCGGCATCCGTGTCGTCGGGGTCGTCACCGGCGCGGACGACCTCGCCGTGCACCAGCATCTCGCGCACCTCGCCGTCGGTGCGGATCATCCGGGTCTCGACGGTGAATGGCGAGCCGGTCTCGATCGCCCGCTGCTGCACGGCCTGCAGCCGCTCGACCTCGTCGGGGTGGATGTGGGCGAGCTGTTCCGTCCGCGTCGCCGGGGGAGTGGTGCGCTGCATCAGCGCGCACAGCTCGGCCGACCAGATCGTCCGCTCGCCGGTGACGCTGACCTCGAAACCGGCCAGCTGCGCGATCCGCTGCGACTCCAGCAGCCGGTGGGACAGGCGCGCGGTGGCGCCCAGCTGCTCGGTCTCGCGTTCGAGCTGCTCCAGCCGGTAGCGCTCGGTGACGTCGGCGATGACCGCGCCCACCCCGGTGATCGGGCTGCTCGGCCCGCCCGAGAACCGCACCGGGAACGCGTCGACGACCAGGTGCGTCGTCGTCCCGGGCGGGGTGGTGATCGGCATCACCTGCTGACGCAGGACGCCGCCGCCGCTGAGCACCGCGCGGAGCTGCGTGATCAGCGAGTCCGGCACGTCCGGGACGACCTCGGGCAGCGTCCGCCCGAGGTGGGCGGCCGGCGTCGTCCGGCTCAGCCGCGCCATCGCCGCGTTCACCCGGACGAACCGCAGGTCCCGGTCGAACAGCGCGATGCCGACCGGGGCCGCCTCGACCAGGGGATCGAGGACCGCGGTGGCGCGCCGGGCGGCGTCGGACAGGAGGTTGTCGACCCAGACGACCGACAGGGCGGTCAGCCCGAGGAAGATCGCCGCCCACAACCAGCCCCGGGCCTGATCGGGCGGGAGCGCCTGCCGCGGCCAGGCGACCGCGGCGAGCAGCCCGCCGGTCGCCACGAACGCGGCGAGCATCCCCGGGCCTCGGCCGGCCACGACCGTCGCCCCGACCACCGCGATCAGGAACAGGAAACCAGGGATGACCTGCACGGTCGGCGTGGTCGCGATGATCAGCGCCGGACCGAGCGGGAGGAGGGCGCCCGCGAGCCAGCGGCCGGGTCCGGCGATCCAGACCCGGCGCCGGCCCTGCAGCGTGCGCCGCAGCAACGTCCGCCTGGCGAGTTTCACCCGCTGACAGCCCCGTCCCTATCCCAGCTGACGCAGGCAGACGGTCTCCGGCATCGCCTGCAGCGCGGCGAGGACATCGTCGGACAGCACGCCGGGCACGTCGGTGACGACGTACCCGAGCTCGCCGCGGGTGTTGAGCAGCTGGCCCTCGATGTTGACGCCGTGCTCGGCCAGGATCCGGTTGACGGTCGCGAGCACGCCCGGCGTGTTCCGGTGCAGGTGGGCGAGCCGGTGGGTGCCCGGGGTCTGCTCCAGGTTGAGCGGCGGGAGGTTCACCGACAGCGTGGTGCTGCCGGTCTCCAGGAAGCTGCGCAGCTTGCCGGCGACGAACCGGCCGATGTCTTCCTGCGCCTCCTCGGTGGACCCACCGATGTGCGGGGTCAGGATCACGTTCGGCAGGCCGCGCAGGTCGGAGACGAACTCGTCGCCGCGCTTGTTCGGCTCGTGCGGGAACACGTCGACGGCCGCGCCCACCAGGTGACCGCTGACGATGTGGTTGCGCAGCGCGACGTGGTCGACGACGAACCCGCGCGAGAGGTTGAGGAAGATCGACCCCGGACGCATCCGGGCGAACTGCGCCTCACCGAACAGGCCCGCGTTGCCCGACCGCCCGTCGACGTGCAGCGTCACGACGTCGGCCCAGTCGAGCAGGTCTTCCAGGCTGGCGTACCGGCGGGCGTTACCCAGCGCGAGCTTGTCGGCGGTGTCGTAGAAGCCGACCGACATGCCCATCGCCTCGGCCAGCACCGAGAGCTGGCTGCCGATGTTGCCGTAGCCGACGATGCCGAGCCGGCGGCCGCGCACCTCGTGGCTGCCCTCGGCCGACTTGTCCCAGACGCCCTCGTGCAGCGCCTTGTTCTTCTCGGTCAGCCGGCGGGTCAGCGCCACGATCTCGGCCAGCGCGAGCTCGACCACACTGCGGGTGTTGGAGAACGGGGCGTTGAACACCGCGATGCCCCGCCCGGCCGACGAGACCAGGTCGATCTGGTTCGTCCCGATGCAGAACGCACCGATGGCCAGCAGGTCGGACGCCTTCTCCAGGACGGTCTCCGACACCTGGGTCTTCGAGCGGATGCCGAGCAGGTGGACCCCGGACAGCGCGTCGATCAGGTCCGACTCGTCGAGGGCGCCCGGCCGCGCGTCCACCTCGATACCGGCCGAGCCGAGGATCGATACAGCGTGGGGGTGCACGTTCTCCAGCAGCAGTGCCTTGAGCATGGCCCCATTGTCGCTCGTTGGCGCCCCGACCTGAAATCCCCGCGTGGCGGCGTCGGTCACTTCGCCGGAGCCGGGGGTTCCTCCAGCGCGAACAGCAGGTCGAGGCCGACCGTCACCATCGCCTTGCGCACCATCGGCGGCACCCGCTGCAGGGTGGTCAGCCGGCCCTCCTCGGCGGTCAGGTGATGCATGCGGACGAGGAAGCTGAGCGCCTGCGAGCCGATGAACGTCACCGCGCCGAGGTCGATGACGACGTCGGCCGGCTGCGCGTCGGTCGCGGTGCCGAGCGCGGCCTCCAGCAGATCGACGACGAGGAGGTCGATTTCGCCGCCGAGAGTGACCGTCACCAGCCCGCCGGTCACCGTGGTGCTGACTCTGCTCTGCGGTGATAGCCAACCGTTGCTGCGACTTTCCATGGGGCGTGGTCCTCCTGCGACCGATCAGCGGCGCGGAACCGGCATGGGGGCGCCAGGAGTGAGTCCGCGTCGCATCGCTTGGAGGCCGTCTGCTCGACCCGAGAGTTGCCCCGAACGGGGGCAGTCCGCGGCAATCTTAGTGGCGGACCGTGAGCATCGTGGAGCCGGGCCGCGCTTAGCGACAACGGCGGCGGGTAGGTCCCCCGGACGTGACGGACGAGAAGGGTGAGACATGACGGTCGACGGTGGTGCCGGAGCGTCCAGCGGGGCGTTGGGGAGCGCGGGCGGGCTCGGCGTCGAGCCCGAACAGCTGACGGACGACGACCTGCTGCGCGAGTTGCGCCGGTTGCACGACACCAGGCACGAGACGCTGCGTCACGGTTCGGACGACGCCCTCGACGCCCACACGGTGCGCCTGGCCGACCTGGAGTCGGAGTACCTCCGGCGCTGGCCCCAGCGCGAGGTCGACCCGGCCCGGCTGCGGGAGGGTGCCCGGGCCCGCGAATAGTGTCGGGGTATGCGCTATCTACCGCTCGGGGACTCCGGACTGCTGGTTTCGGCGGTCGGGCTCGGCTGCAACAACTTCGGTGGGCGGCTGGACGTCGACGCGACCCGCGCGGTCGTCGACGCGGCGCTCGACGCCGGCATCACGCTGCTCGACACGGCGGACGGCTACGGCGGCCGCGGTGCCTCCGAGCGCGCGCTGGGTGAGGTGCTGGCCGGCCGGCGCGACCAGGTCGTGCTGGCGACGAAGTTCGGCTCGCAGGGGTCGGACATGGGCTACGGGCCCGCGGCCGGGGCCAAGGGCGGGCGGGCCTACGTCCGGCGGGCGGTCGAGGAGTCGCTGCGCCGCCTGCGCACCGACCACATCGACCTGCTCCAGCTCCACACGCCCGACCCGGTGACACCGATCTCGGAGACGCTGGCCGCGTTGGACGAGCTGGTGCGGGCCGGAAAGGTGCGCTACATCGGGCATTCGAACTTCAGCGGGTGGCAGCTGGCCGAGGCCGCGCACGTGGCCCGGGAGCTGGGCACGGCGCCGTTCGTCTCGGCCCAGAACCACTGGTCGCTGCTGGAGCGCGACGTCGAGCGCGAGCTGGTACCGGCCGCGCGCCACTACGGCGTCGGCGTGCTGCCGTACTTCCCGCTGGCCAACGGGCTGCTCACCGGCAAGATCCGGCGGGGTCGGCCGGCCCCCGCCGGGTCGCGGCTGGCCGGGCGCGACGGCTACGTCACCGACGAGAAGCTCGACCGGGTCGAGGCGCTGGCCGGGTGGGGCGCCGAGGCCGGCCGCTCGCTGCTGGAGATCGCGATCGGCGGCCTCGGGGCGCTACCGGGCTGCAGCTCGGTGATCGCCGGGGCGACGACGGCCGAGCAGGTGCGGGCGAACGCGGCCGCGGGGGAGTGGGTGCCGACCGCCGGGGAACTGGCCGCGATCGACGCGCTCGTGCCGGCCCGGTCGTGAATTGTCGTACCGGCGGCTGAGAATCACGGCGTGCTGATCGCGCTCGTTCCGGGGTGGGGCGGCGGTGGGTGGCTGGCGGAGATCGATGCCGCAGGCACCGTCGCCGGCCCCGTGCGGTGGTTCGCCGAGAGTGCGGTGCTGGCCCGCGAGGTGGCCGCGCGGGAGCGGGCGTCGAAGCCCCGGTGGCTCTGGCCCACTGCGGCCGCCGTGTACCCGGCGCTGCTGCGGGCGGGCGTCCGGGTCGGGCGGTGTCACGACCTGGAGCTGGCCGAGGCGCTGCTCAACGGGTACGACGGGCACTGGGGCGCGCCGAAGTCGCTCGGGTCGGCGCTGGCCCGCGCCCGGGGTCTGCCGGTGCCTCCCGATCCGCCGCCGCGTCCGCGTGACGTCCAGGCCTCGCTCTTCGCGCTGGACGCCGAACCCACGGCCGAGGGCGAGCCGATCGCCGAGCTCGCCGAGGTGTACCGGGCGCAGTTGCGGCGGGTCGCGGCGGTCGAGCGGCCCGAGCGGTTCCGGCTGTTGATCGCGGCCGAGTCGGCCGGGGCGCTGGCCGCGGCCGAGATGGGGCACGACGGGTTGCCGTGGTCGGTGCAGCGCCACGACGCGCTGCTCGAACAGCTGCTCGGGCCGCGTCCGCTGCCGGGTGACCTGCCGGTGCGGCTGCACGAGCTGGCCGCCGAGGTGCGCGACGCGTTCGGCGGCGCCAAGGTCAACCCCGATGCGCCGGCCGACGTCGTGCGCGCGTTCGGGCGGGCCGGCATCCAGATCCCGTCGACGCGCTCGTGGGTCCTCAAGCGGGTCGAGCACCCGGCGGTCGCGCCGATCCTCGCCTACAAGGAGCTGTCCCGGCTGTTCGCGGCCAATGGCTGGGCCTGGCAAGACACCTGGGTCTCGGGCGGACGGATGCGGCCCGAGTTCGTGCCCGGTGCGGTCGTGTCGGGGCGGTGGGCGACGCGGGGCGGGGCGGCGCTGCAGTTGCCGAAGATCGCCCGTCAGGCCGTCGTGGCCGATCCGGGGCACGTGTTCGTGGTGGCCGATGCGGCGTCGCTGGAGCCGCGGGTGCTGGCGGCGATCTCGGGCGATCGGCGGCTGGCCGAGTTCGCCGCGTCCGGTGACCTCTACACCGCGCTGGCCGCCGACGCGTTCGACCACGACCGGGCCCGGGCCAAGATCGGCATGCTCGGCGCGCTGTACGGGCAGACCAGCGGCGAGGGCGGCCGGCTGGCGCACGTCCTGCGCCGCCGTTTCCCGGAGGCGCTGGCCACCGTCGACGCCGCCGCCCGGGCCGGTGAAGAGGGCCGTCTGGTGCGCTCCTGGCTGGGCCGCACGTGCCCGCCGCCCGGGGCCTCGTTCGAGGAGGGCGCGGCCACCGGCGAGGGTTCACCGACCGGCGACGAGGGCGGCGAGCCGCCCACGAGCGACGCCCGCCGGGCGGCCCGGGGGCGCTTCACCCGCAACTTCCTCGTGCAGGCCACCGCGGCCGAGTGGGCGCTGATCCTGGTCGCCGGGCTGCGCCGCCGGCTGCACGCGATGCCGCCCGGCCCGGCCGACGCGGACGGCGCCCGGCTCGTGTTCTTCCAGCACGACGAGGTGATGGTGCACTGCCGGGCCGAGCTCGCCGACGAGGTGAGCGAGGCGGTCGTCGCGTCGGCCGAGGAGGCCCGTCAGCTGCTGTTCGGGCCGACGCCGGTGCGGTTCCCGCTCGACCTCGCGGTCGTCACGTCCTACGCGGACGCATGAGCTTCGTTGCGCGACTCGTACTGCTCGACGACCTGGCGGTGGATGCGCCGCTCGATGATGAACGAGACGAACGGGATCGTGCCGGCCAGCATCACGCCGACGATCTTGAGCACCGGCCAGCGCAGCCGCACCGACAGGTCGAGCACCACGACCAGGTACACCATGTACAAGAAGCCGTGCAGCGGGCCGATCGTCTCGGTGAGCGTCGGGTTGTCGGCGAAGTATTTCAGCGGCATCGCGACCAGCACGAGCACGAGCAGGCCGGTACCGACCACGTACGCCGCGATCCGGTAACGGGTCAGCGCGGACTTGACGGAGGGGTTCACGGGGCGGTCCTTCCGGACTCGGATGATTTGTTCAGCGCGGCCAGATAGGCGTTGTAGGTGGCGAGGGCTTCCTCGTCGGCCGAGTCGGCGGAGTCGGCCGGGGGCTCGGGCGGCGGCGCGACCGGCTGGTACCGGCGCCGCACGGCCACCGTGCGCCGGCCCGGCTCCGCCGGGGCGTCCGCCTCGGATTTCTCCGTTTCGGTTTTCTCGGACGGAGGGTGCAGCTCCAGCCGCAGCATCCGGTACCAGGCGTAGGCGACGAAGGCGCCGAACGCGGGCCACTGCAACGCGTACCCGAGGTTCTGCGCGGTGCCGGTGAGCGAGTGCGCGCGCCCCCACTGCCACCAGGCGAGGCCGAAGCAGGCGGCGATGAGCACGATCGCGACCGCGTGGCGCACCAGCCACCGCGGGGAGAGAAGGACCGACCGCACGTCCAGAGGTTACCGCTTGTCTACGTCAGGTCGAAGAGTGCGTCGACGCCGGTGATCTCGAGGATCCGGCTGGCCGCCGCCGAGGGCCGGGCCACCTGGAACTTGCCGCCGATGTTGCGGGCCTCGTGCCAGAGCGTGACCAGGACGCCGAGCCCGGTCGAGTCGAGGAACGTCACCTCGGACAGGTCGACGGTCAGCGTCGGCGCCGGACCGGACTCACGCAGCGCGGACGTGCCTGCGGAACGCAGCTGGCTCGCGGTGTCGAGGTCGAGCGCACCGGCCACCCGGAGCACGACCTCGTTCCCCAGCCGCTCGATCCTGAGCGACCACGGCATGCTGTCCATCAGCTCCCCTCCGGACCGGACGCGGTCACCGACCCGGACCACCCCGCGGAACGGGGCCGGCTCCGGCGCCAGCCCACGATCGTAGAGGGATCTCGGGCGGTCAGGCCTCGGCATCGGAATCCGCGTCCTTCTTCGGAGCGTAGTTGGGCACGTACTCCTGCCCCGAGAGCGCCCCGATCGCGGCCACGATCTGGTCGGTCACCGCGCGCCGGGCCCTGGCCTTGCCGGCCTGGCCCTTGTACTCCTCGAACGTCAGCGGCTCGCCGATCCGGACGCCGACCTTGACCGGCCGGGGGACCTTGGTGCCGGGCGGCAGGGCCCGTTCGGTGTTCATCATCGCGACCGGCACGACCGGGACGTCGGCGGTCAGCGCGAGCCAGGCGACCCCGGTGCGGCCGCGGTAGAGCCGTCCGTCGGGGGAGCGGGTGCCCTCCGGGTAGATGCCGAACAGGTCGCCGCCCTGCAGGATCTTGAGGCTGGCGTCGAGCGCCTCCTGGGCGGCCCGGTTGTTGCCGCGGTTGATCGGCACCTGGCCCTGGCCGCGCATGATCCGGGCGGTGAGCCGGTCGATCGGCCGGGTGCCGGTGAAGTACTCCTGCTTCGCGACGAAGACGACGTCCCGGTCGATCATCAGCGGCAGGAACACCGAGTCGAGGATCGAGAGGTGGTTGGACGCGAGAATCGCCCCACCCGTGGCCGGCACGTGCTCTTTCCCCTGCACCCACGGGCGGAACGCCAGGTGGAGGAAGGGGCCCGCGACCACTCTGCTCAGGCCGTACGCCATGAGAACTCCTCCCCACGGACACTGCGGTGCGACGAGATCACCCTAGAGCGCCCGGCGGCGGGGTGGGACGGGCGGGCCGCGTCCGGACGAGGGTAAGAGTGACTCACAGCACTTAGGCCAGTACGGAATGTTCCCGGTGAATGGCCTCGTGCAACGTGGACAACCGCGCTCCGGTACCGCCCCAGCGGCCCGCGACGATCTCCGCGGCGATGCTCACCGCGGTCTCCTCGGGTGTCCGGGCGCCCAGGTCGAGGCCGATCGGGGAGGCCAGCCGGGCGGTCTCGGCGGGGCTCAGCCCGGCCTCGCGCAGCCGGTCCAGCCGGTCCTCGTGCGTGCGCCGGGACCCCATCGCGCCGACGTAGGCCGCCGGGATGCGCAGGGCGACCTCCAGCACCGGGACGTCGAACTTCGGGTCGTGGGTGAGCACGCACAGCACGGCCCGCTCGTCCACCCGTCCGGCGTCCGACTCGGCCTGCAGGTACCGGTGGGGCCAGTCGACGATCACCTCGTCGGCGTCCGGAAACCGTTTCTTGGTGGCGAACACCGGACGCGCGTCGCACACCGTCACGCGGTAGCCGAGGAACGAGCCGATGCGCGCGAGCGCGGCGGCGAAGTCGATCGCGCCGAACACGATCATCCGCGGACGAGGAGCGAAGCTCGCGACGAAGAGGGTCAGGTCGTCGCCGCGCCGCTCGCCGTCGTGACCGTAGTGGACGGTCGCGGTCCGGCCGGCCGCGAGCAACCCGCGGGCGTCGTCGGCGACCGCCTCGTCGAGCCGGGCCGAGCCGAGCGTGCCCGCGACCCGGTCGGGCCAGATGACCAGCCGACGGCCGACCCGGTCGTCGCCGGTGGGGGCGGCGGTGCTGGAGACGCACGTCACGACCGCGACCGGCGCGCCGGCCCGGATCGAGCCGACGACCTCGCCGAACTCCGGGTAGGTCGTCCGGTCGATGCGCTCGACCCACACGTCGAGGATGCCGCCGCAGGTGAGCCCGACCGCGAACGCGTCGTCGTCGGAGACGCCGTAGCGCTCCAGGCTGGGGTCGCCGGACGCGATCGTCTCCTGCGCCCGCTCGTAGACCGCGCCCTCGACGCAGCCGCCGGAGACGCTGCCGACCGCGGTGCCGTCCGGGCCGACGAGCATCGACGCCCCGGCCGGCCGAGGCGCGCTCTTCCAGGTGGCGATCACCGTGCCGACGCCGACCGACTGGCCGGCTTCCCACCAGGAATACAGCTCGTCCAGGACCTCGCGCATAAATCCACTATTGCTCGTAGCGAGGCGGAAACCTAGGCGTTGACGTCGTAGACGTATCCGTAAAAGACGCCGCCGAGGATCAAAGCGCCGACGCCGATGAAGAAGATCCGGTTTCGACGGGACATTTTCGACATCCATTTGCGCTGGGCCCAATTCAGCAGCAGGCCCGCCAGGATCACGAAGATGATGATGACGAACGCGTTCGGGTTGTCCCGCAGCGTGCCGTCCGCCTCGCCGAGGTCCACGGAACTCCTTTGGGTAGTGGAGCGACTTCTTTACGTTACGGTCCGCTTCCGCGTCCGTGGGCAGGGTAGGGGGTGAGGGAACGTGACAGAATTTGCGGATGGCATCTCGCTGGAAGAAGGCCTCGCCGGGGTTGCTGGCCGGGGGGCTGGCCGCGATGGGCGTCCTGCACTTCGTCGCGCCGAAGCCGTTCACCCGGATCGTCCCGCGGGCGCTGCCGAATCCCGAGGCGCTGGTCGCGATCAGCGGAGCGGCCGAGCTGGCCTGCGCGGCGCTGGTCGCGGTTCCCCGCACCCGGCGGGTGGGCGGCCTGGCGGCCGCGGCGCTCTTCGTCGGGGTGTTCCCGGCGAACTGCCAGATGGCTCTGGACGCCCGCTCCGGCACCGCCAAGGCCATCGCCTACGGTCGGCTACCGTTCCAGATTCCGCTGGTCGCCTGGGCCCTCAGCGTGTCCAGGCGATGAGGTCGTCGGCCGACCAGGTGTTGATCACCATCGCCGGGTCGACACCGCAGAGGGCGGCCCGGGCGCAGCCGTAGGGCTGCCAGTCGAGCTGGCCGGGCGCGTGGGCGTCGGTGTCGATCGCGAAGTGGCAGCCGGCCTCGACGGCCAGCCGGAGCAGCCGCTTCGGCGGGTCGAGCCTCTCCGGCCGCGAGTTGATCTCGACCGCCACGCCCCGCTCCGCGCAGGCCGCGAACACCGCGTCGGCGTCGAACTCGCTCTCCGGACGCTTGCCCTGGCCGGTGGACTCGCGCCCGGTGACCAGCCGGCCGGTGCAGTGCCCGAGGACGTCGGTGTTCGGGTCCTCGATCGCGCGCAGCATCCGCTTGGTCATCACGTCTTTCGGGGCGCGCAGCTTGGAGTGCACGCTCGCGACGACGACGTCCAGGCGCTCCAGCAGCGAAGGCTCCTGGTCGAGCGTGCCGTCCTCGTTGATGTCGACCTCGATGCCGGTGAGGATGCGGAACGGCGCCAGCTCGGCATTCAGCTCGGCCACCACGTCCAACTGCTGCCGCAGGCGCTCCGGGCTCAGCCCGTTCGCGACGGTCAGCCGGGGTGAGTGATCGGTGAGCACGAGGTAGTCGTGGCCGATGCTGCGCGCGGCCTCGGCCATCTCGCGGATCGGCGAGCCGCCGTCCGACCAGTCGGAGTGCGCGTGGCAGTCGCCCTTGAGCAGCGCCCGCAGGGCGTTGCCGGCCTCGTCGACCGACGTGCCCGCGGTGGCCTCCAGGCGGCGCAGGTAGACCGGCTCCTCGCCGTTGAGCGACTCGGCGACGCAGCGGGCGGTCACGTCGCCGATGCCCTGGAGCTTCTTCAGCGTGCCGGCCTCGGCGCGCTCGTGGAGCTCGTTCTCGTCCAGCTTCTCGACCGCCGCCGCGGCCGACCGGAACGCGCGCACCCGGTACGTGGCCTCGTGGGCCCGCTCCAGCAGGAACGCGATCCGCCGGAGATCGGCGACCGGGTCACGTCGGGTGTCCGTCACCCCGACACCGTACCCGTGGGAACCTGTGGGGTATGACCGCGCGTAAAGACATCGAGTGCTGGCTGATGGACATGGACGGGGTGCTCGTCCACGAGGGTGTGCCGGTTCCCGGCGCGCCGGAGTTCCTCGCGAAGCTCGTCGAGACGGGTCGCCGGCACCTGGTGCTGACCAACAACTCGATCTACACGCCGCGTGACCTCTCGGCCCGGCTGCAGCGGGCCGGCATCGCGGTGCCGCCGGAGTCGATCTGGACGTCCGCGCTGGCCACGGCCAAGTTCCTCGAGGACCAGCGGCCGGGCGGCACCGCGCACGTGGTCGGGGAGGCCGGTCTGACGACCGCGCTGCACGACATCGGCTACATCCTGACCGACGCCGACCCGGACTACGTCGTGCTGGGTGAGACCCGCAACTACAGCTTCGAGGCGATCACGACCGCGATCCGGCTGATCGATCGCGGGGCCCGCTTCATCGCGACGAACCCGGACGCGACCGGCCCGTCGCACGAGGGTGCGCTGCCCGCGACCGGGGCGGTGGCCGCGCTGATCAGCAAGGCGACCGGCGTCGAGCCGTACTTCGTCGGCAAGCCGAACCCGCTGATGATGCGGTCGGCGCTGAACGCGGTCGACGGGCACAGCGAGTCGACCGTGATGATCGGCGACCGGATGGACACCGATGTGATCGCCGGGATGGAGGCCGGGCTGCAGACCGTGCTGGTGCTCACCGGCGTGACCCAGGCCGCCGACGTGAACCGGTTCCCGTTCCGGCCGTCGCGGATCCTGAACTCGGTCGCGGATCTGGTCGACGAGGTCTGATTCCTGCGGGCACCATAGACCCGATGGGCGACGCTCGGAGTCAGCGACCCGATCGGCGCGTCGCGCGGCGACTCGCGAACCGGTCGGTGATCGAGGACGCCGCGTTGCGGCTCTTCGCCGAGAAGGGCTACGAGGCCACGACGGTCGACGAGATCGCGGCCGAGGCCGGGGTCAGCGTCCGGTCGTTCCACTACCACTTTCCGACGAAGCGGGACGTGCTGGTCGGTGACCTGAGCGGCAAGGCGGACGAGCTGGCGTCGGCGCTCGCCGCCCAGCCCGACGGACAGCATCCGCTGGTGGCGTTGCGGGCCGCGCTGCACACGCTCGGCGTCGCGCAGGACGTCGAGCACCGGGAGCGGACGCTGCTCCGGGCCCGGATCCTGCGGTCGGAGCCGCACCTGGTGCCGTTCGCGCACGAGTTGTTCCGGGGCTTCGGCCGGGTGCTGTCGGAGGACGTCGCCCGCCGCGCCGGCCTCGACGCCGACCGGGACGCGTACCCGCGGCTGGTCGCGTCGGTGGCGGTCGCGGTGCTGGGCTCGACGATGATGACGCTGGCGTCGGAGGGGTGCGATCAGGCGGCGCTGGACGAGGCCATCGACAGTGCGCTGGAGTGCGTGCTGGCCGGGTTGCCGAGTCCGGGGTGCGCGGTGTCGGCTCCGGCGGCGGGGCCGGCGGCTACGGAGGCGGGGGCGGCTTCGGCGGCCGGGAAGATGCGGAGCCCGAGCAGCAGGTAGCGGGCCAGGCCGCCGACCGCGGACGCGATGAGCATCACGGTCAGTTCGAGCGTGTGGCTCGCGTGCGGGGTCGTCGAGTCCAGGACGAGCAGCGCGCCGGTCGTGACCAGGTAGGAGAGCAGCACGGTGCCGGCCGCGGCGACCCGGGCCAGGAGCCCGTTGCGGTCGCTGCGGAACGTCCAGGACCGGTGGGCCTCGTTGGAGAGCAGGGTCGAGACGATCGACGCCACCGTGTTCGCGACGGCCGACGGCATGACCAGGAGCAACGGCACGAAGATCACCGCGGAGAGCAGCGTCGAGGCGCCACCGACCACGACGAACCGGATGAACGGCCAGACGTGGTGGGAGGCGACCGCGACCGCGCGGGCGCGCGCCACGGTGACGGTGCCGAGCAGCGGGCCCGGCTCGACGATCGCCATCGCGACGATCAGGAGCGCGCAGCCGACGATCGCGTCGAGCCAGTAGTGGTTGCCGGTCGCGACCACGACGGCCAGCGTCGTCACCGGATGTAATACGGCGAGCCAGCGCCACGGGGTCTGCAGGGTCCGGATCAGCGCGATCGCGACCAGCACCGCCCAGGCGACGTGCAGTGACGGCATCGCCGCGAACTGGTTGGCCAGCCCGGTGCCGACCGGCCCGTAGACGGACTGCCCGTAGACGTGGGCGGTGTCGACCATGCCGTGGTCGGTGAGCATCCGCGGCGGGGCCAGCGGGTAGAAGATGTGCCCGACCAGCGCGAAGCCGGTGAGCAGGGCGAGCGTCCAGCGGAACCACGGGTAGGCGCCCGGCCGCCGGACGAACAGCCAGACCAGCACGGCGACGGTGGCGGGGAAGTGGACCCGGGCGTAGTAGGTGTTCATCGCCTCGATCAGCGTCGGCCAGTGCAGCGCGGCCTGCTGGATCCAGTGCTCGCTCGGTAAGCCGATGCGGCGCTCGAACGCCCACACCGACTCGGCGTGGGCGAACGCGGTGCCGGTGTGATGCGACGCCAGGTAACGGCCGCTCATGTACGCGAGGTACAGCGCGGCGATCAGCGGTACCTCACGTAACGCGCGCCGGAGCACATCACTCTTCACTCGCATCACCTCCTACGCGAGAGACACTACTGCGCAATGCAAAGTAGTACTCACCGCGTAGTCGGTGGGTGCGTGTCTTTGCTGTTCACAGGCTTACGATGCGCTAATTTTCAGAATCTGCAAAGTTGCTACATGCATGTTGTTGGTCACACGGATGCCGTTACGACACGAACTGGCTACCAGCGTGCCTGCTCACACCGTGTCGACGCCTCCACCCCTCCAACTGTCGCCTTTCGGTCACGCTCTGGCCCGCCGGCGCTCGCATGCCGAAGCACGGTCGTCGACCCCACCGGATCGGTCGACTCAGCGCCTCGCGCCGCTCGCCCGACCGGGGCCCGCGCCGATGGGGCCGCGACGGCCCGCGGACGACCATCTCCCGAACCGGCGCCACGGAACGACCCCGCCCCGATCGGGCGACTCAGAAGTCCGGGCGGGTGCAGACCCGATGCAGACGCGGGCCGCGGAACGGGCCTGAGCCGTTGCGGCCGCCTGCAACGCGCGCACGGCCCGATCGGCTAGTACGTGTGTTTGGGCGGGCCGCTCGAGGCTCTCACCACCAACTCGGGGGAGAACCTCACCTGCCGATGGACGTGCGCGTCCGTCGCGTCCGCCTCGGCCAACAGGAGCTCGGCGGCGGTGCGCCCGAGCAGGTGGCGGGGCTGCCGCACGGAGCTCAGCGGAACCGCCGCGGCGGCGGCGAACTCGATGTCGTCGTAGCCGACGATCGACAGGTCGCCGGGAACCGACAGCCCACGGGACACCATCACCTGCAGCACCCCCAGCGCCAGCAGGTCGTTCGCGCAGAAGACCGCGGTCGGCGGGTTGCGCAGGCCGAGCAGGCGCTCGCCGGCGTCCCGGCCGGACGCGACGTTCAGCGCGGCCCCGGCGAGGATCTCCAGGTCGCCGCCCGCGACCGCGCCCTGGTACCGGTCGGCGCACTGGGCCAGGCTCATCGGTCCGCTCACGTAGGCGATCCGCTCGTGGCCGAGGTCGCGCAGGTGCGCGGCCGCCAACTCGCCACCGAGGACGTCGTCGACCGCGACCGAGCAGTAGTCGCCCTCACCGGCGTGCCGGTCGAGCAGCACGACCGGGACGCTGCGCCGGCGCAGGCGGGCCAGCCGGTCGCCGTCGATGTCGACCGGCGTGATCAGCACGCCCTGCACCCGCTGCTCCTCGAGCAGGTCGAGGTAAGCCTGCTCCTTCTCGCGACGCTCGTCGGAGTTGCAGAGGATGACCGCGAGCCCGGCCTCGTTCGCGGCGTCCTCGACTCCGCGGGCGACGTCGGTGAAGAACGGGTTCGTGACGTCGAGGACGACGAGACCCAGCGTGCGGCTGCGGCCGGCGCGTAGGTGCCGGGCCGACTCGTTGCGGACGAAGCCCAACTCCTCGATCGCCCGGCGGACCCGCTCGCGGGTCGCGGGCGCCACCGCCTCCGGACGATTCAGCACATTGGAGACGGTTCCGACGGACACCCCGGCTCTCTCCGCGACCTCCCGAATGCTCGTCGTCGCCATGCGGTGCCCCTCTCCCGGTCTGGCGGGAGCGTACTTGTTGCACCGGCCAATTTGAAACGTCTCAGATCACCGGCCAGCTTAAGGGCCCCGGGCAGCGAGAGGTCACAGAAATGTCACGCAGGCGAAACCGTTGACACGTGACGGCGCTCACTCGTACGGTCGGCGCCACTGAGTTGAAACGATTCATTATTCCTCGCAACGGAGCGTGTGCTGTGACCAACGGCGAGCCCCTGCTCTCCCTCGAGGGGGTGGGCAAGACATTCGGCGCGTTACGGGCGCTCGACGGCGTCTCGCTGGACCTCTATCCCGGCGAGATCCACGCCCTGATGGGGGAGAACGGCGCCGGCAAGTCGACGCTGGTCCGCATCCTCGCCGGCGTGCACCGTCCGGACTCCGGGACCGTCACGCTCTCCGGGGCCGAGGTCACGTTCGCCGATCCGGCTGCCGCGCGCGACGCCGGCATCGCGGTGATCTACCAGGAGCCCACGCTCTTCGGTGACCTGTCGGTCACCGAGAACGTCTTCATGGGACGGCAGCCGCTGGGCCGCTTCCGCGCCATCGATCGAAAGACCATGCGGACGCAGGTCGACGCGCTGTTCGCCCGGCTGGGCGTCGCGCTCGACCCGGACCGGCCGGCCAGCGGGCTCTCGATCGCCGACCAGCAGCTCGTCGAGATCGCCAAGGCCCTCTCGCTCAATGCGCGGGTCATCGTCATGGACGAGCCGACCGCGGCGCTCTCGTCCCGCGAGGTCGAGCGGTTGTTCGCCGTGGCGCGAACCGTGAAGGCCGACGGGGCCGCGCTGGTGTTCATCTCGCACCGCCTGGACGAGGTCTACGCACTCTGCGACCGGGTGACCGTGCTGCGCGACGGCAAGTTCGTCTCGTCCGACCCGATCGCGTCGGTGACCGAGGACGAGCTGGTCCGCCGGATGGTCGGCCGCGATCTGGACGCGCTGTTCCCGAAGATCGACACGACGCCGGGTGAGGTCGGGCTGCGGGTCGAGCGTCTGACCCGGGAGGGCGTGTTCACCGACGTCTCGTTCGAGGTCCGCACCGGCGAGATCGTCGCGCTGGCCGGGCTCGTCGGCTCCGGCCGCAGTGAGATCGCCCGGGCGATCTTCGGGATCGACAAGTACGACGCCGGAGCGGTGTCCGTCTTCGGCCGCGCGCTGAAGCCCGGGCGGCCGACGACGGCCATCGACGCCGGGATCGCGCTGGTGCCCGAGGACCGCCGTCAGCAGGGCCTGGTCATGGAGCTCTCGATCGCCCGGAACGCGTCGATGACCGAGATGGGCGCCCTCGCGCGGTTCGGGCTGCTCGGCGGCCGCGCCGAGCGGAACCTGGCCCAGGAGTGGGCGACGAAGCTGCAGCTCAAGTACCGCAGCCTGTCCGACGCGGTCGGGGTGCTCTCCGGTGGCAACCAGCAGAAGGTCGTGCTGGCGAAGTGGCTGGCCACCGCGCCG
Organism: Cryptosporangium phraense; assembly: GCF_006912135.1. NCBI lineage: Bacteria > Bacillati > Actinomycetota > Actinomycetes > Cryptosporangiales > Cryptosporangiaceae > Cryptosporangium > Cryptosporangium phraense. Next base: position 95,256 of record NZ_VIRS01000008.1, read on the forward strand.
AAGGTGCTGATCGTCGACGAGCCGACCCGGGGCATCGACGTCGGGACGAAGGCCGAGGTGCACCGGCTGCTGTCCGAACTGGCCTCGCAGGGCGTGGCGGTGCTGATGATCTCGTCGGAACTCCCGGAGGTGCTCGGCATGGCCGATCGGGTCCTGGTGATGCGGGAGGGCCGGCTCGCGGCCGAGTTCTCCCGAGCCGACGCCACCGAGGAGACCGTGCTCTCCGCCGCGGTCGGCCGGAGGGCGGCATGAGCGCCCCGGTCGCGGCGGGTGCGCCGGGCGGATCCGGCGGCTCCGGCGGCGGCCCGGGCGGCGGCGCCCCGGGCGGCGCACAGAGCGGCGCCCCGGGAGGCGGCGCGCAGAGCGCGGCGCGGCAGCGATCGGCGGCGGCGCTGCTCGGGCGGCTCGCGCGGGCTCGTGAACTCGGGCTCGTCGTGGCACTCCTGCTGCTGTTCGGGGCCACCGCGGCGGTGAACCCCCGGTTCATCGGCGTGCAGAGCCTCAAGGACATCCTGCTCAACACCGCGATCGTCGGGCTGCTGGCGGTGGGCCAGACGCTGGTCGTCGTCACCCGCAACATCGACCTGTCGGTGAGCTCGGTGCTCGGCATCTCGGCGTTCGTCACCGGCCTGCTCTTCGCCGACCACGATGTGCCGATCGTGCTGGCGTTCGTCGTCGGGATCCTGATCGGCGCGGTGTGCGGCGTGATCAACGGCGTGCTGGTCGCGGTGTGCCGGATCCCGGCCCTGGTGGTGACGCTGGGCACGCTCTACGTGTTCCGGGGCTTCGACTTCTGGCTGGCCGGCTCGCGGCAGATCAACGCGGCCGACATGCCGAAGACGTTTCTCGACCTGGGTAGCGGGTCGGTGCTCGGGGTGCCGTTCCTGGTGATCATCGCGCTGGTGCTGCTGGCGATCGTCGCCTGGGGGATGCGCAACCTGCGGTCCGGGCGGGAGCTGTACGCGATCGGGTCGAACCCCGAGGCGGCCCGGCTGGCCGGTATCGCGGTCGGGCGGCGGGTGTTCGCGGCGTTCGTGCTGACCGGGGCACTGTCCGGGTTGGCCGGTGTGCTCTGGGCGGCCCGGTTCGGCACGATCGACGCGACCGCGGCGACCGGGTTCGAGCTGAACGTCGTGGCCGCGGTGGTCGTCGGGGGCGTCGCGATCTTCGGTGGGAGCGGCACGGTGATCGGCGCCGCGCTCGGCGCGTTGCTGCTGTCGACGATCGGGTCGGCGCTGGTGGTGCTGAAGGTCGAGGCGCTCTGGGAGCGGGCCATCGACGGTGCGCTGCTGCTCGCCGCGATCACCCTCGACCGCCTGCTCGCCCTCCGCGCCGAACGCGCCCTGCGGGCCAGCGCCAGCCGAGGCGCCACCACCCTGCCGGCAGCCCCGCCGACCGGCACGCCCGCGAACGGCGCGCCCGCGAATGGCACGTCCGCCGATGGCGCGCCCGCGAACGGCGCGTCCGCCGATCGTGCGTCCGCGAACGGCCCGGCCGTGGGTGGCGCGGCGGCCGCCGGCGGCCCGGATCCCGCCGCCGATGGCGCGCCTCCCGGGGCGTCCACCGAAGCGGTGACGAACGGCGAGGCCACCACCGGAGACGGAACCGGACCGACGACCGGAACCGCGACGGTTTCGCCGGCCGGAGAGCCGGCCGACGGCGATCGGCCCACCGCCGCCGCGGCCGACGGCGAGACGACTGCTGCTGACGCCAAGGGAGGCGCGCGATGAGTACGACGATTTTGCCGCCGCCCGGCACGTCCGAGCAGGCCACCACCTCCTCCGGGGAGGGCTCGCCGTTCCGGCGGCTGCTGTCCTGGGAAGGCGCGATCACCGCGCTGCTGATCTTCGTGATCCTGGCCGCGTCCCTCGGCGTCGACAGCTTCGACAGCTCGTTCAACATCACGAACCTGCAGCTCGACATCATCGAGATCGCGATCATGTCGCTGACCCTCACGCTGCTGGTCGTGATCGGCGAGATCGACCTCTCGATCGCCTCCAACCTGGGCATGTGCAGCGCGCTCATGGGCGTGCTGTGGAACGCGGGCCTGTCGATCGAGTCGATCATCCCGATCGTCATCGTGGTCGGCGCGCTGGCCGGAGCGTTCAACGGCTTCCTGGTGACGGTCGTCGGCCTGCCGAGCCTCGCGGTCACGATCGGCACGCTCGCGCTCTACCGCGGCCTGGCCTACGTGTTCCTCGGCGACAAGGCGGTCGCCGACTTCCCGCTCAACTACACCGCCTGGCCGGCCAAGACGCTCGGCAGCCTGCCGATCCCGTACCCCACCGTGCTGGTGATCGTGCTCGCGATCGTCGTGGGCATCGTCCTTCATGCGACGCCGATCGGCCGCTCGTTGTACGCGATCGGCTCGAACAAGGAGGCCGCGCGGTTCGCCGGCATCCGGGTCAAGCGGATCACGTTCTGGCTGTTCGTCGCGTCCGGCGCGTTCGCCGGGCTGGCCTCGGTGATCTACACGTTCCGGTTCGCCAGCTCGCGCGCCGACAACGCCAACGGCCTCGAGCTGACGGTCGTCGCCGCGGTGCTGCTCGGCGGCGTCTCGATCTTCGGCGGACGCGGCACGCTGCCCGGCGTCCTCGTGGCCGTGCTGCTGGTCGGCGTGCTGCGCAACGCGCTGACGCTCGAGGACGTCAAGCCGGACACGCTGATGCTCGTCACCGGCGGCCTGCTGATCATCTCCGTGCTCGCCCCCAACGCCGTCACCTGGATCCGGGAGCGATGGCGGCTACGACAGCTTTCCCGATAACCCCCCACCCCACCCGAAAGGGCTCAACAATGATGTTGCTCCGTGCTCGGAGAGCCGTCGCGTTCTCCGCCGCGGTCGTCGCCGTGACGCTCGCCGCGGCCGCCTGCGGTGGCACCACCAAGGACTCGACCGACAACGCGAGCGCCGGTCCGGCGTCGTCGGCGTCGGCCAACCCGGACGCGGCCCTCAAAGAGGGGCTGAAGATCGCGTTCCTGCCCAAGCAGGTCAACAACCCGTACTTCACGGTGGCCGACAAGGGCGGCGAGAAGGCGGTGACCGAGTTCAAGGGCACCTACAAGGAGGTCGGCCCGTCCGACGCCTCCGCGTCGTCGCAGGTCACCTACATCAACACGCTGACGCAGCAGGGCCAGAACGGCATCTGCATCTCGGCCAACGACGCGAACGCGATCGTCCCGGCCCTGACGCAGGCCCGCCAGCGGGGCGTCAAGGTCGTCACCTACGACTCGGACGCCGCCGTCGCCGGGCGGGACGCGTTCGTGAACCAGGCGAACCCGGAGGACCTGGGCCGCAGTGAGGTCCAGCTGCTGGCCAAGCAGATCGGGGAGAAGGGCAAGATCGCGATCCTGTCCGCGACCCCGAACGCGACGAACCAGAACACCTGGATCGAGTTCATGAAGGACGAACTCAAGAAGTACCCGGGGATGCAGCTGGTGAAGGTCGCCTACGGCAACGACGACGACCAGAAGTCGTTCCAGGAGACGCAGGGTCTGCTCCAGGCCTACCCGGACCTGAAGGGCATCATCTCGCCGACGACCGTCGGCATCGCGGCCGCGGCCCGGTACCTCTCGTCGTCCCCGTACAAGGGGAAGGTGCAGCTCACCGGCCTCGGGACGCCGAACCAGATGCGTCAGTACGTGAAGGACGGCACGGTCAAGCAGTTCGAGCTCTGGGACCCGGCGAAGCTCGGTTACCTGTGCGCGTACACCGCGGCCGCGCTGTCGTCCGGGCAGATCACCGGCAAGGAAGGCGAGAAGTTCAAGGCCGGCGAACTCGGCGAGTACACGATCGGCAAGGACGGCGCGATCCTCCTCGGCCCGCCCCAGGTCTTCGAAAGCACGAACATCGACCAGTTCAATTTCTGAGTGAAACGCCGGGGCCCGGCAACGGGCCCCGGCGCACCAGGAGCAACCATGCGACGCGTCTGCCTCCTGGGCCAGGTCGACCCGACCCGGCTCGACGAGTACCGGGAACGGCACGCAGCGGTGTGGCCCGACATGCTCGCCGCCCTCACGAAGCACGGCTGGACGAACTACTCGCTGTTCCTCAAGGACGACGGCCTCCTGATCGGCTACCTCGAGACCGAGGACTACGAAGCCGGCCTCGCCGGAATGGCCACCGAGGACGTCAACGCCCGCTGGCAGGCCGAGATGGGCCCGTTCTTCGTGGGCCTCGACGGCCGCCGCCCCGACGAAGGCTTCCTCGTCGTCCCGGAAGTGTTCCACCTCGACTGAAAGATACCGCTATGTCCCGAGTTACCGACGTACTCAACTCCCAGCACATCGAGCTGCCCTCGTGGGCGTTCGCGAACTCGGGGACCCGGTTCAAGGTCTTCCCGCAGGCCGGCGTCCCGCGCGACCCGTACGAGAAGGTCGCCGACGCCGCCCAGGTGCACAAGTACACCGGGGTCGCGCCGACGGTCGCCCTGCACATCCCCTGGGACAAGACCGACGACTACGCCGACCTGGCCCGCTACGCCAAGGACCAGGGCGTCGCGCTGGGCACGATCAACTCGAACGTGTTCCAGGACAACGACTACATGCTGGGCAGCGTCACCAATCCGGACCAGCAGATCCGGCGCAAGGCCACCGAGCACCTGCTGGAATGCGTCGACATCATGGACCAGACCGGGTCGCGCGACCTCAAGCTCTGGTTCTCCGACGGCATCAACTACCCGGGCCAGGACGACATCCGTGAGCGTCAGGACCGTCTGGCCGAAGCGTTGAAGACCGTCTACGAACGGCTCGGCGACCACCAGCGCATGCTGCTCGAATACAAGCTCTTCGAGCCGGCCTTCTACGCCACCGACGTCCCCGACTGGGGCACCGCCTACGCCCACACGCTCGCGCTCGGCGAGCGGGCCGTGGTCTGCGTGGACACCGGCCACCACGCCCCGGGGACCAACATCGAGATGATCGTCGCGGTGCTCCTGCGGGCCGGGAAGCTCGGCGCGTTCGACTTCAACTCCCGCTTCTACGCCGACGACGACCTGATGGTCGGGGCGGCCGACCCGTTCCAGCTGTTCCGCATCCTGTTCGAGGTGCTGCGCGGCGGCGGTCTCGAAGCCGACACCGAGATCGCGTTCATGCTCGACCAGTGCCACAACATCGAGCCCAAGATCCCGGGGCAGATCCGCTCGGTGATGAACGTCCAGGAGGCCACCGCCAAGGCCCTGCTCGTCGACCGGGACGCCCTCGCCGCGGCCCAGAAGGCCGGCGACGTTCTCGGCGCCAACGCGGTCTTCATGGACGCCTACAACACCGATGTCCGGCCCCTCCTGGCCGACCTGCGGGCCGACAAGGGCCTCGACCCGGACCCGATGGCCGCCTACCAGCGCTCCGGCTACGCCGAGCAGATCGTCAAGGACCGAGTCGGAGGAACGCAAGCGGGATGGGGAGCATGACCAACGAGACCGTTGCCGCACTGATCGCCCGCAGCAACCGCCTGGGCGCCGATCCGCGCAACACGAACTACGCCGGCGGCAACACGTCGGCGAAGGGGACCGATACCGATCCGGTCACCGGCGGTCCGGTCGACCTGCTCTGGGTCAAGGGCTCCGGCGGGGACCTCGGCACGTTGAAGGAGTCCGGCCTCGCCGTCCTGCGCCTGGATCGGCTGCGGGAACTCACCCACGTCTACCCGGGTATCGACCGCGAAGACGAGATGGTCGCCGCGTTCGACTACTGCCTCCACGGCCGCGGTGGTGCCGCGCCGTCGATCGACACCGCCATGCACGGTCTGGTGGACGCCGCCCACGTCGATCACCTGCACCCGGACAGCGGCATCGCGATCGCCACCGCGGCGGACGGCGAGAAGCTGACCGCGGAGATCTTCGGCGGCCGGGTCGCCTGGGTGCCGTGGCGCCGGCCCGGTTTCCAGCTGGGCCTGGACATCGCCGCGATCAAGGCCGGGAACCCGGGCGTGATCGGCACCGTCCTGGGTGGTCACGGCATCACGGCCTGGGGCGACACCAGCGAGGAGGCCGAGGCCAACTCACGCTGGATCATCGAGACCGCCGCCGCCTACATCGCCGCGCAGGGGGCGTCCGAGCCGTTCGGGGACAACGTCGCCGGTTTCGAGCCGCTCCCGGAGGCCGAGCGCCACGCCAAGGCCGCCGCGCTCGCCCCGGTCGTCCGGGGCCTGGCCTCGACCGACAAACCGCAGGTCGGGCACTACACCGACAGCGAGGTCGTGCTCGACTTCCTGTCCCGGGAGAAGCTCGCCCCGCTGTCGGCGCTCGGCACCTCGTGCCCGGACCACTTCCTCCGCACGAAGGTCCGTCCGCTGGTCGTCGACCTGCCGTCGAGCGCCTCGGTGGAGGAGATCACCGAGCGGTTGACCGCGCTGCACGCGGCCTACCGCGAGGACTACGCGGCCTACTACAACCGCTATGCGGACGACACGAGCCCGGCCATGCGTGGGGCCGACCCGGCGATCGTGCTGGTACCCGGCGTCGGCATGTTCAGCTTCGGCGCGAACAAGCAGACGGCTCGCGTCGCCGGCGAGTTCTACGTCAACGCGATCAACGTGATGCGCGGTGCCGAGGCGATCTCGACCTACGCCCCGATCCCCGAGTCGGAGAAGTTCCGGATCGAGTACTGGGCCCTGGAAGAGGCCAAGCTGAAGCGGCTGCCGGAGCCCAAGGCCCTGGTCGGACGGATCGCGCTGGTCACCGGCGCGGCCTCGGGCATCGGTAAGGCGATCGCGGCCCGGTTCGCGGCCGAGGGCGCCTGCGTGGTGATCGCCGACCTCGACGCCGAGAAGGCCCGAACCGCGGCCGAGGAAATAGGCACCAGAGACACCGCGATCGGCGTCGCCGCCGACGTCACCGACGCCGCCGGGGTGAAGGCCGCCTTCGACGCGGCCGCGCTCGCGTTCGCCGGCGTCGACCTGGTCGTGAACAACGCCGGGCTGTCGATCTCCAAGCCGCTGGCCGACACCACCGAGGCCGACTGGGACCTGCTCCACGACGTGCTGGCCAAGGGCTCGTTCCTGGTCGCACAGCAGGCCGCCAGGACGATGACCGCTCAGCGCATGGGCGGCGACATCATCTACATCTCGTCCAAGAACAGCGTGTTCGCCGGGCCCAACAACGTCGCCTACAGCGCGGCCAAGGCCGACCAGGCCCACCAGGTCCGGCTGCTCGCGGCCGAGCTCGGCGAGCACGGCATCCGGGTCAACGGCATCAACCCCGACGGGGTCGTCCGCGGCTCCGGCATCTTCGCCGGCGGTTGGGGCGCCTCCCGGGCGGCCGTGTACGGGGTGCCCGAGGAGGACCTCGGCAAGTTCTACGCCCAGCGGACCCTGCTCAAGCTCGAGGTGCTGCCCGAGCACGTCGCCAACGCCGCGTTCGCGCTGGTCGGCGGCGAGCTGACCCACACGACCGGGCTGCACGTCCCCGTCGACGCCGGCGTCGCGGCCGCGTTCTTGCGATGACGGCTTTTGCGGCCGTCGACCTCGGCGCGTCCTCCGGGCGCGTCGTGGTCGGCCGGGTGGGGCCGGACGCGCTGGACCTGCACGAGGTGCACCGGTTCGCCAACGAGCCGGTGCGCCTGGCCGGGACCCTGCACTGGGACGTGCCGGCGCTCTACCGCGAGGCGCTGGCCGGTCTGCGCCAGGCCGGGCCGGTCACGAGCATCGGCGTCGACTCGTGGGCCGTCGACTACGGGCTGCTCGACGACTCCGGTGCGCTGCTCGGCGCCCCGGTGCACTACCGCGACCGGCGCACCGAGGGCGTCGCCGCGGCCGTGGCCGAGCGGATCGCGCCCGACCGGCTGTATCGACGGTCGGGGCTGCAGGAGTTGCCGTTCAACACGCTCTACCAGCTGGTCGCCGCCCGGGACACGGCCGCCTACCGGGTCGCTCAGCACCTGCTGCTGATCCCGGACCTCGTCGGCTTCTGGCTGACGGGGTCCATCGGGGCGGAGGTCACCAATGCCTCGACGACCCAGCTGCTCGACGTCCACAAAAGAGTCTGGGACCGGGAGCTGGCGACGGAGCTCGGCCTCCGCCCGGAGCTGCTGCCGCAGCTGCGGCAGCCGGGGGACCGGCTGGGGAACCTGCGCGCGGACGTCGCCGACGAGGTCGGCTACGACGCGCCGGTGATCGCGGTGGCGTCGCACGACACCGCGTCGGCGGTGATCGGCGTGCCGGCCGTCGACGCGCGCTTCGCCTACATCTCCTGCGGGACCTGGGGTCTGGCCGGCCTGGAGCTCGACCGGCCGGTGCTCACCGAGGCGAGCCGGCGGGCCAACTTCACGAACGAGGCCGGGATCGACGGCACGGTCCGGTACCTGCGGAACGTGATGGGGCTGTGGCTGCTGCAGGAGTCGGTGCGCTGGTGGGAGCGGTCCGGGTCGCGGGCCGACCTCCCCACGCTGCTCGCCGACGCGGCGGGCGTTCCGGCCGGCCGGACCGTGATCGACGTCGACGACGCCCGGTTCCTCCCGCCGGGTGACATGCCGTCGCGGATCGTCGCCTACGCCGAGGAGACCGCGCAGCCGGTGCCGTCGGCGCCGGGCGAGGTCGTGCGGTGCATCCTCGACAGCCTGGCGCTGGCGTTCCGGCGCACTCTCCGGCAGGCCGTCGCGCTGGCCGGGCACGACGCGGACGTCGTGCATCTGGTGGGCGGCGGCGCGCGCAACGCGCTGCTCTGCCAGTTGACCGCCGACGCGACCGGCCTACCGGTCGTCGCCGGTCCGGTCGAGGCGACCGCGCTCGGCAACGTGCTGGTGCAGGCCCGTGCAGCCGGCCTCCTCCATTCTTTGGCGGACGCTCGTGAGCTGCTCGCCGCGACCCAGCGCACCGTGCGCTACGAGCCCCGTTCGGGAGTGGACTGGGAGGGGCTCACTCGCCGCTACCGATAGCCAGGCGCTGACCGTTGCGGGCGGCCGCGGCCTGGGCCCAGCGGCTGGTGGAGACGGCGCCGAGCGCGAGCACGGCCAGCCCGCACCCGCCGAGCACAGCCCAGGCGGCGTGGCTCGATTCGAGGAAGCCGTTACCGGTGCCGGCCACGATCGAGCCGGTGACCGCGACGCCGATCGAGGCGCCGAACTGGCGGGCGCTGGCGGCCAGCGCCCCGGCGACCCCGACCTGGTCGGGCGGCAGCCCGGAGACGGCGGTGTTGGTGACCGGTGGGCTGATCAGGCCGACGCCGAGTCCGAACAGGGCGTAGGTCGCCACCAGGTAGGCGCTCGGGATGTGCGCGGTCAGCGGCACGAGCAGGAATGCGCCGGCCGCGAGCAGCGCGCCGCCCAACGTGAGCGGGAGACGGGCACCCCGGGACGCGACGAGCCGTCCGGAGAGCGTGGCCGCGACGGCCTGGCCGGCGGCCAGCGGCACGATCATCAGCCCGGCCCGCAGCGGGCTCGAGCCGCGGATGTCCTGCAGGTAGAGCGTGTTGAGGAACAGGAACCCGCCCAGGCAGGCCGACATCACCACCGAGATCGTGTTCGCGCCCGAGAACGGCGGGCTGCGGAAGAACCGGAGGTCGATCATCGGCTCGGCCCGCCGCGGCTCGACGACGAGCAGCCCAGCCAGGGCGAGGACCGCGAGAACGATCAGCCCGACGATCCAGGGGTCGGCCCAGCCCCGGCGGGGACCCTCGATCGTCGCCCCGACGATCGACGCGAACAGGACGACGATCAGCGCCTGGCCGGGCGGGTCGAACGCGCGCGCCCGGGCCGCCCGGGACTCGGGGACGAACCGCCGGGTGAGCAGCAACGCGACGATCCCGATCGGGACGCCGACCCAGTACACCGAGCGCCAGTCGATGCCGCTGACCAGCAGCCCGCCCAGCACCGGCCCGACCGCGATCGTGATGCCGATGACCGATCCCCACACGCCGATCGCCCGGGCCCGTTCCTGGCGGTCGGTGAACACGCTGGCCACGATCGACATCGCGACCGGGTTGAGCATCGAGCCGCCCACCCCCTGCAGGCCGCTGAACGCGATCAGCCACCCGACGCCGGGGGCCAGCCCGCACAGCAGCGACCCGAGCGAGAACAGCGCCAGCCCGAGCTGGAAGATCCGCTTGCGTCCGTAGCGGTCGGCCATCGAGCCGGAGAGCAGGAGCAGGCAGGCCATCACCAGCGAGTAGGCGGAGACCGTCCACTGCAGGCTGGTGACCGAGGCGTGCAGGTCCCGGCTGATCGAGGGGAGGGCGACGTTGACGATCGTCAGGTTGATGCCGGTCACGCCGACGCTCAGGCAGCAGATCGCGAGCACCAGCCGGCGGTGGACGGGCAGTGTTGTGGTGGTCATGGCGGTTCCTCGGACAGGCGGATAGAGTCTCCGGTGGAAACGGAGAGGCTGTCCGCATGACCATACGGACAGCCTATCCACTTACGCAACGGGGAGGGCAGGCGTGGCTGACCGTCCGCGGGCCGACGCGGCCCGCAACCGGCAGCGGATCCTCGACGCGGCCCGCACCGCGTTCGCCGCGACCGGTGCCGAGACGTCGATGGCCGAGGTGGCCCGGCAGGCCGGGGTCGGCATGGCGACGCTGTACCGGAACTTTCCCGGTCGGCACGAACTGCTGGAGGCGCTGCTGGCCGACGAGGTCGACGAGGTGTGCGCGGCGGCCGCGACGGTGGAGGGGAACGACCCGGGGGAGCGGCTGATGAACTGGCTGCGCCGGTTCTTCCGGTACGTCACCGACAAGCGGCCGGTGGTGATGGGGCTGCTCGAGCACACGGACCCGACCGACCCGGTCTTCAAGACCCGGGGCCGGATGCTCACGGCCGGGCAGCCGCTGCTCTCGGCCGCCCAGGAGGCTCACCAGATCGACGGCGACCTCGAGCTCGACCAGATCCTCGACCTCGTGATGGCGATCGCGAAGATCTCCGGCACGCCGGAGTACCGCCGCCCGATCCTGGACGCCGCTCTGGCCGGCCTGCAGACCCGGCCTGGTTAGTCTGGGTGGGATGGGGAACCTGCTCGCGGTCAGCGACCTGCACGTCGGGTACAAGGAGAACCGGGACGTCGTCCGGGCTCTGCGGCCGGTGGCGGACGACGACTGGCTGATCGTGGCCGGGGATGTCGCCGAGCGGCTCGAGCACATCGTCTGGACGCTCAAGGTGCTGACGCTGTCGTTCGCCCGGGTGATCTGGGTGCCGGGCAACCACGAGCTCTGGACCTCGGCGAAGGACCCGGGCTCGCCCCGCGGCGACACGAAGTACCGGACGCTGGTCGAGGCCTGCCGTGCGCTCGGCGTCACCACGCCCGAGGATCCGTACCCGACCTGGGACGGCGGCGACGAGCCGGTCACGATCGCCCCGCTGTTCACGCTGTACGACTACTCGTTCCGGGCCGACGGGCTGACCCAGGAGCAGGCGCTGGCCCAGGCCTACGAGTCGGGAGTCGTCGCCACCGACGAGGCCGTGCTGCACCCCGACCCGTACGAGACGCGCGGTGACTGGTGCCGGGCCAGGGTGGCGTCCACGGCTGCCCGGCTCGACGCCGAGCTGCCCGCCGACCGGCGGACCGTGCTCGTCTCGCACTGGCCGCTGCATCCGCAGCCGACCAAGCGTCTGCGGTACCCGGAGTTCGCGCAGTGGTGCGGCACGACGCTCACGGCCGATTGGCACCTGCGCTACCGCGCCGCCGTCGCGGTCTACGGTCACCTGCACATTCCACTTCGGGACGTCATCGACGGGGTGCCGTTCGAGGAGGTGTCGCTGGGGTATCCGCGGGAGTGGCAGCCGCGGAGCCGCCCGCACGGTCTACCGAGGCTGGTCCTCCCGGCCAGAACCCGTCTCCCAGCACATGAGTGAGCCATTCCAGCCCGCCGGCCCGCGGCGAATGAATCGTCCGGGCGGGGCGCGTCGGGGGCGTGAGACGCGGCGGTTGTTTCAGGGGTCGACGATCCGGGTCACCCGAACGATCGGGCCGACTTCCAGCATCGCCACGTTCCCCCACTCCACCACCAGATCCCCGTCCGCAGTGGAGTACTGCAACCGCCCACCCCGGTGCAGATCCTGCGGAAACCGGCGCAGCGCGTCCTGCGGCGACCGGGCAACGACCCGAATGACCCGGGCGTTTCCGTCGATAGCGACCCGCACCCAGAATTCACGCGGCGGCTCGGGATCGCGTTCGTGCTGCATATCGGCACAGTATCGAACGCGAGTTCGAAACGCCGCGCGGGTGGGGCCCGCGCGTCACCGGTGACACCAGTGATGATTGCGTTGTTTGGGACGAACAGGGCAGGTCCATTCACTCATGTTCGTTCGGCGCTCGGTCATATCAGTTGGCAGCAACTCGTGATTTTCTGTCGATCACTCTTCAGAATTGAAAGGGCACCCTCAGCGACGAGGGGTTCTCACTGGTCCGTGGCGACGGGATCGGAGACAGGCGGATGGGTCGTTACGTCAAAGAGCGCGGCAAAGGCGAGGAGACGTACTACTGGTATCCAGGTCAGAAGGACGACTGGATGCAGGCCGCTATCGCCCTGGGGAGTGGCCTGGTCGCAGCGGCGGCCATCCGGGTGGCCACCGGAAGCACGATGTGGGCGGCGGCGGTCGGTTTCACGGTGACCGCGGCGCTCTCGGGGACCTACCTCGGCCGGCGGGACGCGAAGGCGCTCGCCGTGACCGATCCCCGGGGGCTGGCCGGTGCGGTGTTGATCGCGTTGGCGTTCGTCCGGGCCCTGGCCAAGGGGTCCGGTGCGGCGCTGGCGGCGATCGTGATCGCCCGGACCGCGACGCCCAACTTCTGGTACGAGTGGGTCCTCCCGCTGGTACCGGCCGTGGTCGGGGCGATAGCGCACCACCTCGGGATGTTCTACGAGAACCTGGAGAAGGCCTCCAAGGTCAAGGTCAAGGCGTCCGAGTCGGAGCTGGCCAAGTTCGCGGCCGAGATGAAAGCCGCGAAGGAGGCCAAAGCTGCGCAGAAGCCGGAACCGGCCCCCGAGGCCCCGGCCACCCCTGACCCGGCAACCGAGACCGCGCCCTACGTGGCCGCTCTCCCGGGTGAGGTCGACGAGCCGCAGGGCAGGCAGGCGGTGTTCTCGCGCCGCCGTCCGGCCTGACGGTCGTCCGACGCGCCGCGTCCCCGGATCCACGGAAAGATTGATGAATGCGCTGGTGGGGATCTGGGGACGGGCGTCTGTCGGCCGCTCGGAGGAACGGGGCCTACGAGCGGTTCGTCGATCGAACCGACGACGTCATGCTGGTGACCGCTGGCAGTTCGTCCGTTCGAACCTGCCGGACCTCGTGATCGTGCTGGTTCCGCCGCTGCGCAGCCTCCGGCTGGTGGCGGCGCTCATGCGTCTGCTGGGGTTGGTCAGCGTCGTCGGGCGGCTGTCCCGGCAGAGCCTCGAGGTACGCACCGGTGCGTAACCCGGTGACCGCCCAGGGGCGGTGGATGGCCGGCGTCCTCATGCTGGCCGGCATCGCGATCCTGGGGATCGTCACCGCGAGCATCGCGGCCTGGTTCATCGGCCAGTTCTCCGCGGCCTCGGCCGCGGTCACCCACGCGGTCTCGGACGCGGTCGAGGACGCCGTCGACGACGCGGTCGACCAGCAGGCGGAGTTGCTCGCCGCGGTCCGAGACCTATCTCACCGATTGGAACGTTTAGAGAGTCGGGTAGGCGACGCGGTGCGCCATCTTGACGCCGGGCGACACGCCGATAACGCCGAAACCGGTACAGAACCGGCTCTGATGCGCGACGATCAAGGCACTTGACCGGGCAGAACGGCTTGGCACGACACCCGCCCCGAGGGCATCATGAGTGTCGACCTACCGAGGGATACAGGGCGTTGGGGAAGGCGTACCTCGTTCCTACGGGAGGTCTCCGGTGCCAGCACGTGGCGTTTTGTACGTCCACTCCTGCCCGCCTGCGGTGTGCCCGCATGTGGAGTGGGCTGTCGCACGGGTCCTTGGCGTGCCCGTGAACTTGAAGTGGACGGCGCAACCTGCCGATCCCACGACCCTGCGAACCGAGTCCCAGTGGACCGGTTCGCCGGGGACGGCAGGCGAGATCGCCACTGCTCTGCGTGCCTGGCCGATGACTCGGTTCGAGATCACCGAGGAACCCAGCCCGGGCGTCGACGGGGAGCGGATCATGCACGTCCCGGGCCGGGGGGTGCACCGCAGCACGATGAGCGCCAACGGCGACATCCTGGTGTCCGAGGACCGGCTGCGCAGCCTGCTGGCCACCGCGGTCGGCCCGGACGCGATCGCCCACGGCCTGGAGAAGCTCCTGGCCGCCGAATGGGACCTCGAACTCGAGCCGTACCGTCACGCCGGCGACGGGGCCCCGGTCACCTGGCTGCACCGGACAGGCTGAGTACGGTGGGGCGGTGCCTCGCACCGCACAGCTCTTACCGTCCCGGTCCGACCGTCCCGGCGGCCGCGGCCCGCGTCGTCCGCTGCTCCTGGCGATCGCCGGCGTCGTGGTCGTCGGCCTCGTCGTCGGTGGCTTCTGGGTGCTGCGTCCGGACTCCTCGGACGCGCCCCGGGAGGCAGCCCCGCCGAAGCCCTCGTCGGTAGCCCCGGCGCCGCCGGCCGGTGACGACGTCGCCGCCCGGGCCAAGGCCATCGCGGGCAAGCTGGCCGACGTCGACCTGGTCGGCCAGATGCTGATGCCGTTCGTGTACGGCGACGCGGCCGACCAGGTCTCCGACGCGACCCGGCAGCTGAACGTGGCCCGCGACGGCGTCGGCACGCCGTCGGAGATCGTGAAGAAGTACCGGCTCGGCGGCGTGATCCTGATCCGTCGCTCCAACGACGACCCCACCGCGCCCACCAACCCGGCCTCGAACGTCGGGTCACCCGATCAGGTGCGGGCGTTCACGTCCGGGCTGCAGAAGACCGCTCAGGGCCTTCCGGCCGGCGTCCCGCTGATGGTGGGCGTCGACCAGGAGCACGGGACCGTCACCCGGATCCGCGAGGGCGTCACCCGGCTGCCGGCCGCGATGGCGTTCGGCGCGGCCGACGACGTCTCGCTGACCGAGAAGGCGGCGGCGGTGTCCGGCTCCGAGCTCCGGACGCTCGGCATCGACGTGGACTTCGCCCCGGACGCCGACGTGATCGGCGGCCCCGGCAACACGGTGATCGGCTCCCGGTCGTACGGGTCCGACCCGGCCGCGGTGGGCAAGCAGGTGGCGGCGACCGTGCGGGGTTACGAGAGCGTCGGCGTGGCCACCGCGATGAAGCACTTCCCCGGCCACGGGCACACCGACGTCGACAGCCACGAGGCGCTGCCGGTGCTCACCCAAACCAAGGCGACGCTCGAGCAGGAGGACCTGGCGCCGTTCAAGGCCGGGATCGAGGCCGGGAGCGAGATCGTCATGTCCGGCCACCTCTCGGTGCCGGCGCTCGACCCCGAGTTCCCGGCCTCACTGAGCCACAAGATCCTCACCGACCTGCTGCGCGGCGAGCTCGGGTTCACCGGCATGGTCGTCACCGACGGGCTCGACATGAAGGCGCTGACCGACAAGTACGGGCCGGCCGAGGTGGCGGTGCGGGCGATCCTGGCCGGCAACGACCTGCTGCTCCAGCCCCCGGACGTCGGGGCGGCCCAGCAGGGGCTGCTGGCCGCGCTGAAGTCCGGCCGGCTGTCCCGGGAGCGGGCGGTCGAGGCCGTGACCCGCGTTCTCACGGTCAAGCTGAGGTCGAGGCCCGCCGCGCAGCCGATGTCGACGCTGGCCTCGGCGACGAACCGGGCCGCGGTCGACGCGGTGGCGGCCAAGGCCGTGACGCTGTTCCGCGGCAAGTGCGACGGCCCGCTGATCGCCGGCCCGGTGACGATCACCGGCGGGGCGTCCGAGGCGCGGGTGGCGCTGAAGAGCGCGCTGCAGCGCCAAGGTGTGCGGATCGGCACCGGTGGCGACTCGATCCACCTCGCCGGGTACCTCGACACGGCCGCCGATCTACGGCTCGCGACGGTGACGGTCGCGACCGACGTCCCGTACATCCTCGCGTCGGCGAAGTCCCCGACCCTGCTCGCCACCTACGGCAACGTCGACGCGTCGATGAGCGCCCTCGCCGCCGTGCTCACCGGCCGCGCCCGTCCCGAAGGCCGCTCACCCGTCCCGGTGACGGGCCTGCCCCGCTCGGCCTGCGAGTAGGAGACCGACGACGAATCGGGCCTACGGCAACCCGCCGTAGGCCCGATTCGTCGTCGTAGCGTGCGTCAGAGCGCGGTGAACGCCAGTGCGACGTTGTGACCGCCGAAGCCGAAGCTGTCGTTGATCGCCGCGGTGATGTTCATCTTGCGGGCGGTGTTGGCCGCGATGTCGAGGCAGACCGCGTCGTCCGGGTCCTCGAGGTTGATCGTCGGCGGGACGATCCCGTCGCGGATCGACAGCACGGTCGCGATCGCCTCCACCGCACCGGCCGCACCGAGTAGGTGCCCGGTCATCGACTTGGTGGCGGTGACGACCGGGTGGTCGCCGATCGCGGTCCGCAGCGCCAGCAGCTCACCCATGTCACCCGCGGGGGTCGACGTCGAGTGGCCGTTGACGTGCTGGATGTCGGCCCCGGTGAGCCCACCGTCGGCCAGCGCCTCGGCCACGGCCCGCGCCTGGCCGGTGCCCGACGGGTCGGGCTGGACGATGTCGTAGCCGTCGGCGGTGATGCCGGCCCCGGCCAGCACCGCGTAGCCGGTACGACCCCGGGCCCGCGCGTGCGACGCCCGCTCGAGGACGACCATGCCGCCGCCCTCACCCAGGACGAACCCGTCCCGGCCCTTGTCGAACGGACGCGACGCCCGCTCGGGCTCGTCGTTGCGGGTCGACATCGCCCGCATCGCCGCGAAACCGGCCATCGGCAGCGGGTGGATGCACGCCTCCGCGCCACCGGCCAGCACGACGTCGGCCTTGCCCGAGCGGATCAGCTCCAGGCCGATGGCCAGGGCCTCGGCCCCGGTCGCGCAGGCCGAGACCGGGGCGCGCACGGCCGCCTTGGCGCCGACCTCCAGCCCCACGACCGCGGCCGGACCGTTCGGCATCAGCATCGGGACGGTCAGCGGGGAGACCCGGCGGGGTCCCTTCTCCCGCAGGACGTCCCACTGGCCGAGCAGCGTCAGCGCGCCGCCGATGCCGGAGCCGACCACGACGGCGAGCCGCTCGGGCTCCACGTCGGGCGAGCCCGCGTCGGCCCAGGCCTCCCGGGCGGCGACGACGGCCACCTGCTGGACGCGGTCCATCCGGCGGGCCTTGACCCGCTCGATGACCTCGGTGGGTTCGACGGCCAACCGGGCGGCGATCCGCACCGGCATCTCGGCCGCCCATTCCTCGGAGAGCTGGCGCACACCGGACCGGCCGGCGAGCATCGCTTCCCAGGTGGAGGTGACATCGCCACCGAGCGGGGTGGTGGCACCCAGCCCGGTGACGAGCACCTCGTTGTCACCAGCGCCGGGGCCCCCCAACGCCGGTGTAGCGGAGACCTCAGCGGAGGGGCGCTCGGTCATGAGCTCAGGCCTGCGCCTGGGAGATGTAGTTCACCGCGTCGCCCACGGTCTTCAGCCCCTGGACGTCGTCGTCCGGAATCTTCACGCCGAACTTCTCCTCGGCGGCCACGACGACCTCGACCATGGACAGCGAGTCCACGTCCAGGTCGTCGGTGAACGACTTGTCGTCGGCGACGTCGTCCTTGGACACGTCGGCGATCTCCTCGAGGATCTCGGCCAGGCCGGCGCGGATCTCGTCGTTGCTGCTCACAGTGAGTGCATTCCTCTCGGTGGTGGGGACCGTGCTCAGGGCAGAGTAATGACCTGGCCGGCGTAGGTGAGACCGCCGCCGAAGCCGAACAGCAGCGCGGGGCCGCCCGAGGGCAGCCCGCCCTCCTCGACGAGCTTCGACAGGGCCAGCGGGATCGAGGCCGAGGACGTGTTGCCGGACTCGACGATGTCCCGCGCGATCACCGCGTTCTTGGCGCCGAGGCGCTTCGCGATGTGATCGATGATGCGGACGTTCGCCTGATGCGGGATGAACGCGACCAGTTCTTCCGGGGAGACCCCGGCACGCTCGCACGCCTGCAGGGCGAACGGCGCGAGCTTCGTGGTGGCCCAGCGGAAGACCGCCTGGCCCTCCTGCCGGATGTAGCCGTCGTCGTCGACGTGCAGTACGTCGGTGCGGCCCTCGCTGCCCCACAGCACCGGCCCGATGCCGTTCTGCTCGGACGCGGTGACGACCGCCGCTCCGGCGCCGTCGGCGAACAGGATGCACGTGGTGCGGTCCTGGAAGTCCATGATGTTCGTGAGCTTCTCGGCCCCGATCACCAGCGCGGTCTTCGACGCACCGGCCAGGATCGCCTGCTGCGCGGTGGCCAGCGCGTAGCTGAAGCCCGAGCAGGCGGTGTTCAGGTCGTACGCGCCGGGCGCGTGGATGCCGAGCCGGGTCGACACCTGGCTGGCCACGTTGGGCAGGATCGTCGGCGGGGTGATCGTCGCGACGACGATCTGGTCGACCTCGGAGGCCTCGATGCCGGCGTTGGCCAGCGCCTTGCCCGCCGCCGCGGCCGACATGTCGACGACGGTCTCGTCCGGGGCGGCGAACCGCCGGGCCTTGATGCCGACGCGGTCCTGGATCCACTCGTCGTTGGTGTCGACGCCCCACTCGGTGGCCAGGTCGTCGTTGGTCACCACGCGGGTGGGCTGGTAGTGCCCCAGACCGACGATCCGGGCGCCGGGCCCGTCGGTGAAACTCATGCATCTGCTCCGATCAGCTCAACGGCGGCCGGCAGGTCGTCGGGGGTGTTGACGGTGACGACCTGGACGCCCTTCATCGCGCGCTTGGCCAGCCCGGCCAGCGTCCCGGCGGGCGCGAGTTCGATCGCGGCGGTGACGCCGAGTTCGAGCAGGGTCGCCTGGCAGAGGTCCCAGCGGACCGACGCGGTGACCTGCTGGACGATCCGGGTGAGCGCCTGGGGGCCGTCGGCCACCGGGCTCCCGTCGAAGTTGGAGAGCAGCGTCCGGGCCGGGTCGCTGACCGCGAGACCCTCCGACGCGGCGGCCAGGCCCTGGACGGCCGGCGCCATGTACGGGGTGTGGAACGCGCCCGCGACCTGCAGCGCGATGACCCGGGCCCGGGCCGGCGGCTCCTCGGCCAGCTTGGCCAGCGCGTCCAGCGGTCCGGCGGCGACGATCTGGCCCGCGCCGTTGCGGTTGGCCGGGGTCAGGCCGAGCGCGTCCAGGCGGTCGAGGACCTCGTCCTCGACCCCGCCGAGGACCGCGCTCATGCCGGTCGGCTCGATCGCGCAGGCGGCGGCCATCTCGCGGCCGCGGACGGCCGCGAGGCCGACCGCTCCGTCGGCCGTGAGGGCACCGGCCAGCGCCGCGGCGGTCAGCTCACCGATGCTGTGCCCGGCGACGACGCCGGCCCGCTCGACGGGCAGGAACGAGGCGACGGTCAGGCCGGCGGCGACCAGCAGCGGTTGGGTCTTGGCGGTGTCCCGGATCTCGTCGGCGTCGGCCTCGGTCCCCAGCTCGACGAGGTCGAGACCGGTCACTTCCGAGTACTGGCCGAGCAGTGCGGACGCACGGTCGGCACCGTCCCAGCCGTGCAGCCACGGAGAGAGGAAACCTGGCTTCTGCGAGCCCTGTCCGGGGGCGAGTAGGGCGAGCACGTATTGAGCCTCGCAATTCTGGGCGTGCTTTCGCGGTATGGCGAGCGACTAACTCCTACGCAGCTTTTTAGAGGAAACCTCCAATCCATGGGGGTACCCGGTGACCCGTCTCACGATTGGCCGTGCATTCGCCCGATCGCGAGCGCCAGCCGCAGGCTGAACGCGTCCCGGGGGTTGGTCGGGACGAGCGTGGTGATCTCCCCGATGCGTCGCAGGCGGTAACGCACGGTATTGGGGTGAACGAACAAGATCCGTGCGGTCGCTTCGAGGGCCCCGCCGCTGTCCAGGTACACCGACAGCGTCTCGACGAGCGTCGGCCCGGCCGCGTCCAGCGGCTTGTAGACGTCGGACACCAACCGGCGGCGGGCCTCGGTGTCGCCGGCCAGCACCCGCTCGGGCAGCAGGTCGGCCGCGGCCACCGGCCGGGGAGCGGCCGGCCAGGCCGCGACCGCGCGCCAGCCGGCCTCGGCGGCCCGGGCCGATTCCGGCGCCCCGGACAGCGCGGGCACCGCGTGCCCGACGACGATCGGGCCCGGCCCGAACTCGGCCAGCAGCGTCTGGGTCGCACGCACCGGGTCGTCGGCGCCGCCGAGGACGGCCACCAGCCGCTGGCCCTGGACGCCGGCCAGCACGTCGAGCCCGGCCCGGCGTCCGGTGTGCACCAGGCTGTCGACGATCTGGTCGGAGTCCATGACCGTGGCCGAGGAAGGCGCCGTCCCGATCACCACCGAGACCGGCGACAGATCCGTCCAGCCCAGGGCGGCGGCGCGGCTGGCCAGCGCGTCGGCCGGATCGCCGCGCAGCAGGGCGTCCACCAGCAGGGCTTGGAGGCGCAGGTCCCACGCGCCGCGGGTCTCGGCCGCCCGGGCGTAGACCTCGGCGGTCGCGAACGCGACCTCGCGGGAGTAGCGGAGGATCGCCTCACGCAGCTCGGACTCCTCGCCCGGCGCGGCGAGCTCTCCGGCCTGCTCCTCGGCCACCTCGACGGTGATCTTCACCATCGCCAGGGCCTGCTGGAGGGTCACCGAGCGGGCCATCTCGCGCGGGGCCGCGCCGAACACGTCGCCGGTCACCTTCGGACGGCTGGCCGGGCTGCGCATCCACTGGACGAGCGAGCCGATGCCGGCCTGGACGACGAGCGTCACCCAGGAGCGCTGATCGGCCGGGAGCGAACGGAACCAGGGGAGCGTGTCGTCCATCCGGGCCACGCTGCGGGTGGCCAGTGCGCCGGACGCGCGCTCGATCCGCCGGAGCGTGGCGGCGAGCGGCGTGGTGGTCACGGGCGAAGCGTGCCATGTCCCGGGCTCGGCGGCGAAATCGGTTACATAGAACAACTATTCAGTAGGGTAGGGGCGTGACCACGGAGAAGCCGCTCGGTGAGGAGCTGTACGTCCGGATCGCCCGCCTGTACCGGCTGGTGTCGACGGACGTCCGGACCGGGCCGAGCGTCGCCCAGGCGCGGACGCTCGCCCGGCTGCTGGCCGACGGTCCGCAGCGGATCAGCGCGCTGGCCGCGGCCGAGCGGATGGCCCAGCCGTCGATGACCGCGCTGGTCGACCGGATGGCCAAGGCCGGCTGGGTCGAGCGCGGGTCGGACCCGACCGACGGCCGGGCCGTCACCGTGACGCTGACCGAGCGGGGAGCGGCCGAGGTCGCGGCCGTCCGCCGGGAGTCCGGCCGGGTGATGGACGAACGCCTCGCCCGCCTCCCGGACGCCGACCGGGACGCGTTGCGGGCCGCGCTGCCTGCCCTGGACGCGCTGCTGGAGACAATCACGGCGTGATGCGTTACGGCGACGACCCCGATCAGGTGGCCGACTTCTACCCGGCCGACGATCCGTCGGCCCTGGTGGTGTTCCTGCACGGCGGGTACTGGCGGGCGGCCTACGACCGGGAGCACGCGCGGCCGCTGGCGGTCGCGCTGGCCGAGGCCGGGTTCGCGGTGCTGCTCGCCGAGTACCGCCGGGTCGGGCGGCCGGGCGGCGGCTACCCGGGCACGTTGCTCGACGTGGCCACGCTGATCGACGTGCTCCCGGACGCGGTCGCGCCCGGGCTGCCGGTGCTGGTCGCCGGCCACTCGGCCGGAGGCCACCTGGCACTCTGGGCCGCCGCCCGCCCGTCCCTCCCGCCGGGCGCCCCCGGCGCGCTCCCCGCACCGGGCTCCGCCGGGGCCGCGGGAGGCCCGCCGGGCTCCGCCCGGGCCGCGCGAGGCCTGGCGGGTGTGCTGGCGCTCGCGCCGGTCGCGGACCTGGCGATGGCCTCGACGCTCGGGCTCAGCAACGGCGCGACCGAGGAGTTCCTCGGCGGGACCCCGGCGGCCGTTCCCGACCGCTACGCGATCGCGGATCCGGCCGCGCTACCGCCGCCGGGCGTCCCGGTGACGATCCTGCACGGCGACGCCGACGACACCGTGCCCCTGGACGTCGCCCGCTCCTACGCCGCCGACGGCCGGGCGTCGCTGCAGGTCCTCGCCGGCTCCGAGCACTTCGGCGTGATCACACCGAGCTCGTCCGACTGGCCCCACGTCGTGGCTGCGCTGAGGGCCCTCACCCGGTAATTCCCGGTGTGTCACATACGTGTAATTACGTCACCAGAGTTCTACTCTGTGCACATGGCGAAGCATCGGGCGATTTGTCCCTCTCTGGTAACGGTGGCGTCGGTGTTGACGCTGTTGCTCGGCGCCGCGGTGATGGCCGAGGTGGCGATCGCGTCGGTGCCCGTCCAGCTGGTCTGGCAGCTGGCGATCGCCTGGGCGGCCTGCTCGATCGCGCTCGGCCTGCGCGAGGGACGCCGCTGGGCGCTCTACGCGGCGGCGCTGCTGGCGGTGGTCAGCCCGGGGCTGGCGCTGGCCGCCGCGGACGCGGTCGGCCCGCTGGCCGCCGCACCGTTCCTGCTGGCCCCGGCCGCGGTCGCGCTCCTCGTCCCGGAGCGTTCGGCGCGCTGGCTGCGAGGCCGCCGACCGGCCACCGGGCGAACCCTCGTCAGCCGCCCGGTGCGGGTCCCGGCCGGCGCGTCGGCCGCGATCGCGGTCCAGAGCGACTACGCGCTCGTGGGCGTCGCTCCGGGTGGCCGCGTGAGCGGATGATCACCTCCCCGGGCTGAGGGTCGGTCGTTCGCGACCGGCCGGGGAGCGAAGAGGCCGGGCAGCGCTCGCGCGCTGCCCGGCTTCGTCGTTCCTAGATGTCCTTCAGGCGCGGGAGAACGCGCTCACAGATCTCGATCGTCCAGGTCGGCGGGTCGTCGGTGGCCCGGTTGCTCACCCAGACCTGCTGGACGCCGACCTTCGCGTACTCGTCCATCGCCCGCAGGAATTCGTCCTCGTCGGCGAGCGGGTCGATCCCGCTGATGATCGTCTTCTCGATCTCGGCCGGGTCGCGCCCGACGTCCGCGCAGTGCTGGTTGAGCACGTCGATCTTGCGGGCCACGGTCTCGACGTCCGGCGCGAACAGGTTGCACAGGTCGCCGTACTGCGCGACGAGCCGGAGCGTCTTCTTCTCGCCCGACCCGCCG
The DNA here is from genome assembly GCF_006912135.1 of Cryptosporangium phraense. NCBI lineage: Bacteria > Bacillati > Actinomycetota > Actinomycetes > Cryptosporangiales > Cryptosporangiaceae > Cryptosporangium > Cryptosporangium phraense. The sequence continues at coordinate 118,335 of NZ_VIRS01000008.1, forward strand.
ATCATCACCGGCGGACCTGGCTGCTGGATCGGCCGGGGCTCGCAGAGCGTCGACTCCAGCTGGTAGTGCGTGCCCTCGAACGGGCCGTCGTCGTCGCTGAACATCTGCCGGGAGATCCGCAGCGTCTCCTCCAGCCGCTCGAACCGCTCGGCCAGCGGCGGGAACGGGACGCCGAGCGACCGGTGCTCCTTCTCGTACCAGGCCGCGCCGATGCCGAACATCGCCCGCCCCTCGGAGAGCACGTCGAGCGTCGCCACGGTCTTGGCCAGCAACCCGGGGTGCCGGTAGGTGACGCCGGTGACCAGCAGGCCCAGCTTGATCCGCCGGGTGATGCCGGCCAGGAAACCCAGCCCGGTGTACCCCTCGAGCATCGGGTCGGTGGCCGGCGCGAAGGCCTCCATCTGGAACCAGTGGTCCATCAGCGTGAACGTGGACGCGCCGCCCTCGTCGGCGGCCTTGGCGGTCGCGGCCAGCAGCGGCGCGATCGCGGTGTTTCCGCCCGGGTAGGTGAAGTTCGGGTAGTGGATCGCAAGTTTCACTGCTCGACCGTACGTCTCCGTGGGGTTCGCCTCGGATAGGCCTTGGCCGTTTCGGCCAGCTGCGTCGCGTGCTCGGCCTGACGGCGCCAGTGGCCGTAGAGTGCCCCGCTCGCGGCCAGCTGATCGATCGTCGTGATCGTCTCGGCGGCGACGAACGCCGGCTCGGCGTCCCGCCAGGGTGTGCCGGGCAGCGGCATGAACGTGTGCGCGTGCACCCGCCCGCCCAGCGCGGCGACCTCCCGGGCCAGCGTCAGCGACGCGTCGGCGTCCGCGGACGACTCCCCGGGCATCCCGAACAGGAAGTCCACGTTGGGCCGGAAGCCGGCCTCGGCGGCGATCCGTACCGCGTCGAGCACCGGCCCGGCCCCGTGCCCCCGTCGCGACGCGGCCAGCATCCGGTCGGAGCCGGACTGGGCCCCGATGATGATGTTGTCGTTGCTCACGTACTTCCGCAGCATCCGCATCGCCTCGGGCGTCACGTGCTCGGGCCGGATCTCGGACGGGAACGAGCCGAAGAACAGCCGCCCGTGCGACGGCAGCTCGGCCCGCACGGTGCCCAGCAGCTCCTCCACCGCGTCGAGGTCGGGCTCCTCGGTCTGGGTGCCGTACGAGAGCGACGTCGGGGTGGTGAACCGGACGTCCTTCATCCCGTCGGCCACCATCGCCCGCACGTGCCAGCGGACGTTCTCGACGCTCCGATGCCGGAACCGGGCCGAGAACATGAACGGCGTCTGGCAGAACTTGCAGGCGTAGATGCAGCCCCGGGTCAGCTCGATCGGCCCGTACTTGTGGTGGCGCAGCGAGAACGAGCCGAACGCGTCGAGTTCGCGGGTGATCGCCGGGCCGGTCCGCAGCGCGACCCCGTCGGAATCGCGCACGGCCAGACCGCGCACGCCGGTCAGCGAATCGCCGGCGTCGACCAGCCGGAGCAGCGTGGTCTCGCCCTCGCCGATCGCGGCCACGTCCCAGCCCGCGTCCAGCACCTGCTGCGGCTCGGCCGTCGCGTGCACGCCCCCGGCGACGTGCAGCACCCGGTCGTCGTCCACCAGCGTCCGGATGGTGGCGAGCTCGACCGCGAGGGCCGGGGCGTCCGGAGAGTAGAAGGACCAGAGGACCAGCACGCGGTCGGCCGTCCGCAGGCCCTCGGCGATCGCCGAGGCGGTCGCCTCCGGCGACGTCGCGAACGCGACGGTGAACGGCGTGTCCGGAGGCTCGGCCTCCAGCGCGCCGAGCAGCGCGTGGTGACCGTAGGTGTTGGCCTTCCGGTACCGCAGGACGAGGGCGACGCTCACCCGCCCATTGTCCCTAAGGGAGGGGAGGCGGCGCGGCTCCGGGGCGCTGGGTGGGGACGACGACGCCGGGCGGCGGGCCCGGGGGCGCGTCCTGGGCCGACGGCGGACGCTCCGGCGCGACGTTCCACGTGACGGTCACCGAGACCGGAGCCCGGGTACCGGGCGACGGTAGGTCGTAGGTGACGTCGACGCGATCCGGACGGCCGGGCGCGCCGCTGCAGACGCACTCGGCGAGCCAGGTACCGGACGGCGTCCGGTCCGGACCGTCCGCCGGGGAGTTGATGGTGACCGTTGTTCCGTCGGGCAGTCGGACCTGATCGGGCACGAGGGATCGCCTCCCTTTTCGGTGGCTGGGGGGAATCGCGCGCTGATCCTGGGTTACCCCCTCGACCAGCCCCTGAATCGAGACCTGTAGGCCCGTGGGCTTACGCCTGCGGGCCGCTGTGCGCGCGCCGGGTCCTGGCTACCGTGGCCGGATGACTGCTTCTCGGCGGGTTGCGGTGATCGTCGGGACGACCGTCGTGCTGGTGTTCGCGCTGGGCTTCACGCTCCCCCGGGGTGGCGGCAGCACCGGCATCGAATATCTCGTCCCGCTCGTCGTGATCTTCGGCGGGGCGCTCTATCTGCTGCGCAACCGGCCGGTGGTCTCGCTGGTCCTGGTGCTGTTCCTGGTCGCGCTCGTCACTCCGCTCAACTACCTCGAGGTCACCGGGTCGGTGAGCCTGCTGGCGATCGGGATTCCGGTCGGTCGGCTCGCCGCGCTGCGCCGCTGGCCGGTGTCCGTCGCGGGGGCCGTAGGCGCCTTCCTGGTCCAGGATCTGCTCGGCGTGGCGTTCTTCGCGCGCGAGTACGGCGACGCGATCAGCGTCAGCACGGTCCTCGCGCTGGTGACGACTTGTGCCTGGACCATCGGGAACACCGTCGGCCAACGGCGGGAGAACGCCGAACTGCGCCGGGCCGAGGAGACCGAGCGGGCGGTGACCGAGGAGCGGCTGCGGATCGCCCGGGAGATGCACGACCTGATCGCGCACAGCCTGGGGGCGATCGCGATCCAGGCCGGGGTCGGACGCCGGGTGATCGACAACCAGCCGGCCGAGGCCCGGAACGCGCTCGACGCGATCGAGTCCACCAGCCGTCAGGCGCTGGCCGAGCTCCGTCGCACGCTGACCGCCTTGCGGCGCTCGGATCCCGAGGGTGTGCCCGCGGCCCCGGCGCCCGGTCTGGCCGATCTCGAGGGGGTCCTCGCCGTTGCTCGCGATTCCGGTGTCCAGGTGGACGTCTCCCGGGCCGGCGACGTGCGGCCGCTGCCGGCGGACCTGGACCTGGCCGCGTTCCGGATCGTCCAGGAGGCGGTGACGAACGTGGTGCGCCACGCGGGAACGGACCGGGCTTCGGTGCGCCTGGAGTACCGGGCGGACGCGCTGGCGATCTCGGTGGTCGACGACGGCGTCGGGAGCGGGGACGCGCCGGGCACCGGCTACGGTCTGGTCGGCATGCGCGAGCGGGTCACGCTGCTCGACGGCGAGTTCGAGGCGGGCCCGCGGCCCGAGGGAGGTTTCCGGGTGTCTGCGCTGGTACCGCTCCCGTGACGATCTCCGTCGTCCTGGCCGACGACCAGCCGCTGATCCGCACCGGCCTGCGCGTGCTGCTCTCCGAGACGCCCGATCTGACGCTCGTCGGCGAGGCCGCGACCGGCGCCGAGGCCGTCGAGCTGGCCGAACGCCTGCGGCCGGACGTCGTCGTGATGGACCTGCGGATGCCGAAGCTCGACGGGATCGAAGCGACCCGCCGGATCACCGCGTCCGTTCCGGACACCCGCGTCCTGGTACTGACGACGTTCGACGACGACGAGTCGGTGTACGGCGCGCTGCGGGCCGGAGCCAGCGGTTTCCTGGTCAAGGACATGGGCCTGGACGACCTGCTGACGGCGATCCGGGTCGTGGCCGACGGGGACGCGCTGATCGCACCGAGCGTGACCCGCAAGCTGGTCGACGCGATGTCCGGCCGGACGGTCGCGCCCGCGTCGTCCGACGGCCTGACCCCGCGGGAACGGGAGGTGCTGACGCTGGTCGGGCGAGGGCTCTCGAACGGCGAGATCGCGACGTCGCTGTTCATCAGCGCGGCCACGGCCAAGGCGCACGTGGCCCGGCTGCTGACGAAACTGGACGCCCGGGACCGCGTGCAACTGGTGATCCTGGCCTACCGGTTCGGGCTCGTCAGCCCGGGGGATTAAGCCCGCTGACCAGTACCTTTGTCGTCCTGAGCCCGATGTGGACGGACCCCTGTCTTCGGCAGTTTCGTCGGCATGGCAAAAGTGGTGCTGGGCTTCCAATTGGCGTTGGTCGGGCTGTTCGCGTTCTTGTGGAACCCGCTGGACTTCTTCATCTACCGGCTCGGCGGGCAGGTCGTGGGGGATGGAACCCGGCTGTACCTGGAGCAGCAGGCCGCGCACTGGTTCACGTACACGCCGTTCGCCGTCGTGTCGTTCATCCCGCTCTCGTGGGTGCCGCTGGTGCCGGCCCGGGTGCTGTGGGAGCTGGCGTCGGTGGGGGCGTTCGCGGTGGCCTGCCGGGGATTACCGCGGTGGGTGCTGGTCGGCGGGCTGTGCCTCGAGCCGGTGTGGCACTCGCTGTTCCTCGGCCAGATCAACCTGATCCTGCTGGCGCTGGTGGTGATCGACTTCCGGCGGACCGGCCGGTTCTCCGGGGTGGGCGTCGGGATCGCGGCGGCGATCAAGCTGACGCCGGGGATCTTCGTGGTGCTGCTGCTGGCCGCCGGGCGGGTGCGGGCGGCCGTGGTCGCCGGGGCCACGTTCGCGGCCGCTACCGCGGTCGGGTTCCTCGTCGCGCCGGAGGCGTCGGTCGTGTACTGGCGGGACACGTTCTACGACACGACCCGGGTCGGGGTGCCGTACGTCAGCAACCAGTCGCCGTACGGGGCGCTGGTGCGCGTGTTCGGCTCGGTCGGGGAGTGGTACCTGGTGGTTCCGCTGGTGCTCGGGGTGGCGGGGGTGCTCGTGGCCGCGGTGTACGCGCGGCGGGGGGATCGGCTGGGGGCGCTGGCGGCCGGCGGGCTGACGAGCCTGCTGGTGTCGCCGATCTCGTGGAGCCACCACTGGGTGTGGGCGCTGCCGGCGCTGGTGGTGCTCTGGCGGGACGGTCGTCGGCGCGGGGCCGTCCTGGCCGGGGTGGTGTTCGCGCTGGCCCCGATGTGGGCGACCCGGCTGGTGGAACGGCCCGGTTCGCTGTGGGGGCTGGTGCCGTACCTGGTGATCGGGGATACGTACCTGCTGGTGGGGTTGGCGCTGCTCGGCGTGCTGGGGTGGACAGCACTGCGCCCCGGCACCGCTGGGGGTACCGGGGCGCTGCTACCGCTCGGTCAGGAGGCTCCGCCGGACTCGCCGGGGGGAGCCGCCGTCACGTCGTCGATGCGGTACTTGGCCACGGCGTCCGCGGCCACCGACGCCTCGATCTCGCCCCGCTGGGCCAGGGCCCGCAGGGTCGCCACCGCGATCGACTCGGCGTCGACCTTGAAGTGGCGGCGCAGGGCGTGGCGGGTGTCGGAGGCCCCGAAACCGTCGGTGCCCAGCGACGTGTAGTCGCCCGGTACCCAGCGCGAGATCTGGTCGGGCACCTGACGCATCCAGTCACTCGACGCGATGACCGGGCCCTCGGCGTCCGCGAGCTGGGCGGTCACCCACGGCGTGCGCGGCTCGGCGTCCGGATGGAGCAGTGCGTCGGCGTCGGCCGCGACGGCGTCGCGCCGGAGCTCGGTCCAGGACGTCACCGACCACACGTCGGCCGCGACGTTCCAGTCTTCGGCCAGCAGCTCCTGGGCCCGCAGGGCCCAGGGCAGGGCCACGCCGGAGGCGAGCAGCTGCGCGCGCCGCGCGCCCTCGGCCGTACGCGGAGCCTCCGCGTACTTGTACATGCCCTTGAGGATGCCCTCCTCGGACACGTGCTCCGGCATGGCCGGCATGACCATCGGCTCGTTGTAGACGGTCAGGTAGTAGTAGATGTTCTCCGGGTTCTCGCCGTACATCCGGCGCAGCCCGTCCTCGGTGATGACCGCGACCTCGTACGCGTACGCCGGGTCGTACGAGACGACCGCCGGGTTCGTCGCCGCGAGCAGCAGGGAGTGGCCGTCCTCGTGCTGGAGGCCCTCGCCGTTGAGCGTGGTGCGCCCGGCGGTGGCGCCGAGCACGAACCCGCGGCCCAGCTGGTCGGCGACGGCCCAGAAGCCGTCGCCGGTGCGCTGGAAGCCGAACATCGAGTAGAAGATGTAGATCGGGATCATCGGCTCGCCCTGGGTGGCGTACGACGTCGCCACCGCCGTGAACGACGCCACCGAGCCGGCCTCGTTGATGCCCTCGTGCAGGATCTGGCCCTGCTCGGACTCCTTGTAGGCGAGCATCAGTTCCCGGTCGACCGACGTGTACTGCTGGCCGTGCGGCGAGTAGATCTTCGCGGTCGGGAACAGCGAGTCCATACCGAACGTCCGGGCCTCGTCCGGGATGATCGGCACGAAGCGGTGGCCGATGTTCTTGTCCCGCATGAGGTCCTTGAGCTGCCGGACGAACGCCATCGTGGTGGCGATCTTCTGCTTGCCCGAGCCCTTCTTCAGCTGGGCGTACATGTCCTTGCCGGGCAGCGCGAGCGGCTTGCTGCGGTCGACCCGGCGGGGGATCGCGCCACCGAGCTGGCGGCGACGTTCCATCAGGTACTGGTACTCGTCCGAATCCTGGCCGGGGTGGTAGTACGGCGGCAGGTACTTGTCGAGCTTGTCGTCCGGGATGTCGAGGAAGAGCCGGTCGCGGAATTCCTTGAGGTCTTCCTCGGTCAGCTTCTTCATCTGGTGGGTCGCGTTGCGGGCCTCGAAGTGGCTGCCCAGCGTCCAGCCCTTGATCGTCTTGGCCAGGATCACGGTCGGCTGGCCGGTGTGCTCGGTCGCGGCCTTGTAGGCGGCGTAGAGCTTCCGGTAGTCGTGGCCACCGCGCTTGAGGTTCCAGATCTCGTCGTCGCTCAGGTGCTCGACCATCTTGCGCGTGCGCGGGTCGCGTCCGAAGAAGTGCTCGCGGACGAACGCGCCGGACTCGGCCTTGTAGGTCTGGTAGTCACCGTCGGGCGTGGTGTTCATCAGGTTCACCAGCGCGCCCTGGGTGTCCGCGGCCAGCAGCGGGTCCCACTCGCGGCCCCAGACGACCTTGATGACGTTCCAGCCGGCGCCGCGGAAGAACGACTCCAGCTCCTGGATGACCTTGCCGTTGCCGCGGACCGGACCGTCGAGGCGCTGCAGGTTGCAGTTGATGACGAACGTCAGGTTGTCGAGCTCCTCGCGGGCGGCGACGCCGATCGCGCCGAGCGACTCGACCTCGTCCATCTCGCCGTCGCCGAGGAACGCCCAGACGTGCTGCTGGCTCGTGTCCTTGATGCCCCGCGAGTGCAGGTACCGGTTGAACCGGGCCTGGTAGATCGCGTTGATCGGGCCGAGGCCCATCGAGACGGTCGGGAACTCCCAGAAGTCCGGCATCAGCCGCGGGTGCGGGTAGCTCGAGAGGCCACCGCCCTGGTGGGAGAACTCCTGCCGGAAGCCGTCCATCTGGTGCTCGTTCAGGCGGCCCTCGAGGTACGCCCGCGCGTACATGCCGGGGGAGGCGTGCCCCTGGAAGAAGATCTGGTCGCCGCCGCCCGGGTCGTCGTGGCCGCGGAAGAAGTGGTTGAAGCCCACCTCGTACAGGCTCGCGCTCGACGCGTAGGTGGAGATGTGGCCGCCGACCCCGATCCCCGGGCGCTGGGCGCGGTGGACCATGATCGCGGCGTTCCAGCGCATGTACGCGCGGAGGCGGCGCTCGATGTGCTCGTCGCCGGGGAACCAGGGCTCGCGCTCCGGCGGAATCGAGTTGATGTAGTCCGTGCTCCGCAGGGCCGGGACGCCGACCTGCATCTCCCGGGCCCGCTCCAGCAGGCGCAGCATGATGTACCGGGCCCGCTGGCGACCGGCGTTGTCGATCACTGCATCGAGCGATTCGAGCCACTCGGACGTCTCGCCGGGATCGATGTCCGGGAGCTGACTGGGTAGCCCGTCGCTGATCACCGGGAGCCGTTCGCGTGAGTTCGCCACGTCGATCCTTCACACTCGTCGGTGGGTGGGGTCCGGTCGATCACGGTCGGCGACCGGCCGAGGCCTCTTTCGCTGTACCGATCCATCCTGCCCCCTGTTGTGGGGGAAGGTTAGGGTCGGGGGACCGTTACTGGCGGGTAGTGTCCACCCTCTGCCTCGGCGGCAGACGCGACCGGCAGGATAGAACACGTGGACAGCGAGATCATCACCGTCCGTACCGGGTCCCAGCCGGTCGTGGTCGACCTGACGTCGCAGGCGTCGTCGTTTCTCCGTGGCCGGGGCGACGGGCTGCTGCACGTCTTCGTGCCGCACGCGACCGCCGGTATCGCGGTGCTGGAGACCGGCGCGGGCAGCGACGACGACCTGCTGGCGGCCCTGGCCGACCTGCTGCCGGCCGACGACCGGTGGAAGCACCGGCACGGGTCGCGGGGCCACGGGCGCTCGCACGTGATGCCCGCTCTCGTTCCGCCGTACGCGACGCTGCCGGTGATCGGCGGGCAGCTGGCGCTGGGAACGTGGCAGAGCGTGTGCCTGGTCGACCTGAATGTCGACAACCACGACCGCCAAGTGCGCTTTTCCTTCGTGACCAGCGGGTAAGAATGGTCCGTCAGTACGAATGGGGACGACGCATCGCGGCCAACACTTGCGTTGCGCTGGATGTATGTGTGGACTACCGGACTAGGCGGCGACTCGCCGCCTGACCGTAGCGAGGAGGGAACCGAAGAGTGAGCGCGACCGCGGGTCACGCCGACGGCGTCAAGAGCCCGGCAGACCGGCTCGGCATCCAGCCGGGCATGGTGGTCATGGAGATCGGCTACGACGATGACGGCGCCGTCGATCTCCGTGACGCCGTTGCCGAGCGGGTGGGCGACGATCTGGTCGACGAGGACTCCGACGAGGTCGTCGACGTCGTGATGCTCTGGTGGCGGGAGGACGACGGCGACCTGTTCGATGCACTGGTCAACGCCCTGACCCCGCTGGCCGACAACGGCGTCGTCTGGCTGCTGACGCCCAAGGCCGGCCGGTCCGGGCACGTCGAGCCGAGCGACATCAGCGAGGTCGCACCGACCGCCGGCCTGCAGCAGACGTCGAGCATCAGCGCTGCGCAGGACTGGTCGGGTGCGCGGCTGGTCGCACCGAAGGCGGCGCGCGGGAAGCGCTGACCGAGGGAGTTCCGGGCGCCTCACACCGGCAGCGCGTCGTTCGCGCTCCCGGTGCCGTTGGCATGTCTGTTCGAGGGAGTCGGGAATGCCCGTCGAGGTCGGCGATCTGGCGCCGGAATTCACGCTGATGGACCAGAACCATCAGCCGGTGTCGCTGGCCGGGTTCCGCGGGCAGCGGGCCGTGCTGGTGGTGTTCTATCCGCTGGCGTTCTCCGGGGTGTGCTCGGGGGAGTTGGCGGCGATCAGGGACGACCTGAGCCGGTTCCAGAACCAGTCCGTGCAGGTGCTGACGATCAGCGTCGACTCGTTCTTCGTCCACCGGGTGTGGGCGGATGCCGAAGGGTTCGCGTTTCCCCTGCTGTCGGATTTCTGGCCGCACGGCGCGGTGGCCCAGAGCTACGGGGTCTTCGACGAGCACAAGGGCACCGCGAGGCGGGGGACGTTCCTGGTGGACGTGTCCGGCGTGGTGCGCTGGAAGGTCGTCACGGAGGTGGGGACGGCCCGGTCGGTGACGGAGTACGCGACGGCCGTGGCCGCGGTGACATCCTGAGGGTGGCTCGCGTTACCCTGTGAGCCTGAGGGCGCATAGCTCAGTGGAAGAGCACTCGCCTTACAAGCGAGGGGTCGTAGGTTCGAACCCTACTGCGCCCACAACGGGCCGCACCCGGCCGGAACTCGGCCGGGCGGAGCCGCCGACGTCCGCTGATGGGCATTGTCGCCGCGAGAGCCATCCTCTGCAGTGAGGCCCAGGCTTCGTCGACGATGAGTTCCTTGGCCTTCTCGCGAAGGTCGTCGAGTGCTTCGCGGTAATTCTCGATGCATTGAACGAGCCCGATCAGAAGGGCGCGCCAGGCATGGTTTCGCGGTCGACTTCGGGGTTGCATCGGACAGGAGACTGTATCGAGGTGAATTAGGTCCGCGACCCGGTTCCGGTTTGCAAGGTCCCGCCGGAAGTCGCCATTCAGCTTTTTCGTGGAAGCGGAATTGATGCTCCGGCGCGGCGCGGCAGAGCAATCGGCGCGCGCACGTGGCGCAATTCGAGTTGTGGTTCCCGGCCTTCACCTGTCACCTCGATTGACGAAGCTCAACCGGTCGACCAGTCGCCATCCCATGGCGAATGTTCCGACACTTTATTCGTCCACGTTGGACCTGTCCAGGATATGGGAAATTAGGGCAGAAGATGAGAAAGCGTTCCTGGGCTCCTGGAGGGGGTGAAGATATCTGCTGCGGCACGTCGGCCATGCTTCGATCGCCTTTTCCCGCTTTCCATTGACCGCATGGCGGTTCTCGATTCTCTTTTGTCACAATCGTGGCCTACTGGCTCGATGGCATTTTGAGCTAGGTGACATCGACGCCGGCCTACTTCAAGAAGCGGGTCTTGAAGAAGGGCGGAGGCGAGCACAGGCGGCAAAATTGATTCCCAATGGCGTGGTGGCGCTGGTCCGGCCGTCACATGCGACGGACGGTGCCGTTGGTCTGGGTGTGACCCCAGACCTCGACACCCTCCGGCCTTCTCTGACTCGGAACTGCTGACCGCCGCCCTGGCTCAGGTCCGGCCCCGGATCCGGTCCGAACACCGCTGGCTACGCCTGGCCACTGACCGCCTGTCCGGAACGGCCTGCCACAGCAGTCCGGCGAACAAAAAGCGCCTCCGCGCGGCCGGCGGCCCGTCGACTCGCGTGCCGCATGAACCGGCTTGCGACACCACGCTGTGGCACGGCGACGTCTGGGTCGCCGACTCCGCGCCGATCGGCTGCGGCGCCTCCCGCGAGACCGTCCGCCGCTCGGAGCCGGCCGGCTACGCCCGATACGGCCGCCACCCCGGCCAGCACCCGCTCAAACCGTTCCGTCAGCTCATGGAATCGGTCTTCCGCACCTTGAAAAGCCAACTCGGCATGCAAGAGCACGGCGCCCGGAGCGACCGGGACCACTCCTCGAGACGTGGGCTGGGGAGGCAGACGGAGGACGCGGTGAGGTCGGCGACCGCGCGTTCAGTGCCTCAGGTGGGTCTCGAGGAAATCGGCGACCGTTCGCACGTACACCACCCGATTCGGCTTCCGCAGAATCACATGCCCCTCGTCCTCGAACCGCAAATACCGCACCGGGGCATTCCTCGCCTCCAGCGCCGCCACCACCTGCTCCGCTTCGTACAGCGGCACATTCGTGTCGTTCGTCCCGTGCACCACCAGCAACGGCGCCCGCAACTGGTCGATCCGATGGATCGGCGACAGATCGTGCAGCAGCTCGCGGTCATCCTCCGGATGCCCGTACTTGCTGACCGCCGCGGCCGCCACCCAGGGTTCCGTGCGCTCGTAGAACGTCTGCAGGTCCGACATCCCACACGTGTCGACGCCGACCGCGAAGAGATCCGGGAACCAGGTCAGCGCGGCCAGCGTGAGATACCCCCCGTACGAGCGCCCGAACACGCCCAGGCGCCGCGAATCAGCCAACCCCGACGACAGGAGATACTGCGCGCACGAACGGACGTCCTCGATGCCCGCATGCCGCTTCCCCAGGTTGTCGGCGTTCACGAAATCCCGGCCGAAGCCCGACGACCCTCGCACGTTCGGCGCGAACACCGTGATGCCCCTCGACACGAGCTCGCGGAACAGCGGGTTGTAGACCGGCCGCTCCTGCGCCTCCGGCCCACCGTGGAAGTGGATCACCGCGGCGCCGGACGTTCCCGGGTACAGCCAGCCGCTCAGCTCCAGGCCGTCGTGGGCAACGAAGTGGTGCAGCTCGGGGACGATCGAGAGAGCGGGCAGCGGCGGCGGGTAGGTCACCGGCTTGGCCGCGCCCGTCTCGACCTCCACCGTCCAGATCGTCGGCGGCAGCGACGGCCCCTCGGCCGACAGCGTGAGGGTCGACGCATCCGTGGAGAGCACCGGGTGGCCGACGACGTCTCCGGGCAGGCCGGTCAGCACGCGCTCGTCGCCGGTCCGCAGGTCGAGGATCGACACCTCGCTGCGTCCGCCCAGGACGTTCCAGAGCAGTGCGACCACGCTGCCGTCCTCGCTGAGCGTGAAGTACTCCAGCTCGGCGTCGTCGCGGGAGGCCACGACGCGAGGCGTCCCGACCGTGCCGGCCGGCACCGCGACCAGCGCGGGCAGACGTCGCCCGACGTCGGTACGAACGAACACCAGCGTGCCGTCCGGGCTGAACCGGCCGAGGTCGGTGGAGCCCTCGCCGTCGGCCGGGTACAGCTGGTGGAACGAACCGCTCGCGACGTCCACCACCTCGAGCCAGCGGGCACTCCGGGGCCCGCACCGCACCAGCGCCAAATCGCCGTCGCGGCTGACGTCGAGAGCGGCCCTCAGGTCGGCCTCGCCGACCGTGACCCGCCACCCGGTGGCCGGGTCGATGAGGTGGGCGGCGCTCCAGCCGACCGCGTCGGCTTCGGCGACGGTCAGCCAGGCGCCGTCGGAGCTCCAGTAGCCGAACCAGCCGTTGGTGCGGCCGAAGCCGCCGATCTGGTGCAGGTCGGTGCCGTCGGGCCGGACGACCCAGATCTCGGTGCGGTCGGAGCCGCCCGGGGCGATCAGAACGGCGATCCACTCGCCGTTCGGTGACCACCGCACGCCTTCCACGGGCTCGGGTCCGGTCTCGACCAGCACCGGGTTCCCACCGTCGACGGAGCTGGTCCAGAGCCTCGGCTCCCCGCTCCGGTCGGACACGTAAGCCACCGCGTCGCCGGAGGGTGAGAGCGTCGGTCCCCAGCTGGCCGGAGCCGCGGCCGGATCGGCCGCGTACGGGACCGGCTCAGAAGCGTCGACCCAGTCGAGCCCAGTGGTCATCCAACTCCCATCTTCTGCAACCACATCTCCAGCAGGCCGACCTGCCAGAGCGCGTTCGACCCGAGTGTCGTACGGGTCTCGTTCGGCTTGTCGAGCAGGGCCCCCACTTGGCCGGGCTCGAAGATCCCGCGCTGCCGGGCCGCGTCCGCCGACAAGGCATCGGCCACCTGCTCCAGCAGCTCACCGGAGAGGTGGCGGATCGCCGGGACCGGGAAGTACCCCTTGGTCCGGTCGATGACCTCGTCCGGCACTACCCCCCGCGCCGCGGCCTTGAGGATGCCCTTGCCGCCGGCGGCGAGCTTGAGCCGGGGCGGGCAGGCCGCCGCCAGCTCCACTAACTCGTGGTCCAGAAACGGTACCCGGGCTTCCAGCCCCCACGCCATCGTCATGTTGTCGACGCGCTTCACCGGGTCGTCCACGAGCATGATCTGGGTGTCGATGCGAAGCGCGGCGTCGATCGTGTCCTCGGCCCCGGGTACCGCGAAGTGCGCCTGGACAAACGCCTTGCTCACATCCGTCGAGAGCCGCCAGTCGGGCTGCAGCAGGTCGTTCAGGGCCGAGTGCGTCCGGTCGAAGAACACGTTCCGGTAGGCGTCCACCGCATCTCGACGAGGGACGTCGGACAACGGCGGGTACCAGTCGTACCCGGCGAACACCTCGTCGGCGCCCTGGCCCGACTGAACCACCTTGACGTGCTGGGAGACCTGCTCGGAGAGCAGGTAGAACGCGACGCAGTCGTGGCTGACCATCGGTTCGCTCATCGCGCCGATCGCCGCGTCGACGGCCGGAACCATGTTCCGGGTCGCGATCCGGATCTGGTGATGGTCGGTACCGAAGCGTTCCGCGACCAGGTCGGAGTAGACGAACTCGTTGCCGCTCTCGCCGCCCGCGTCCTCGAACCCGATGCTGAACGTCTGCAGGCCGGTCTGGCCGGACTCGGCCAGCAGCGCGACCACGAAGCTGGAGTCCAGCCCGCCCGAGAGCAGCACCCCGACCGGCACGTCGGCGACCATCCGGCGCTCCACGGCCAGCCTCAGCGCCGCGAGCGTCCGCTCCCGCCACTCCTCGTCGGAGAGGTCGAGGACGCGCGAAGCCTCCGGCTTCCAGTACAGGACCTCGTCGGTGGTCCCGTCCGGTTCGATCGTCCGGACGGTCGCCGGAGGCAATTTGCGGACGCCGTTGAGGATGGTCCGCGGCGCCGGGACGACCGAGTGGAACGTCAGGTAGTGGTGCAGGGCCACCGGGTCGACGCTCGTGTCGAGGTCACCGGCGGCCACCAGCGCGGGCAGCGTGGACGCGAACCGCAGCCGGCCCGGCGTCTCGGAAAGGTACAGCGGCTTGATGCCGAGCCGGTCGCGCCCCAGCACCAGCCGTGCGGTCGCCACCTCGCCGATCACGAACGCGAACATCCCGAGGAAGCGCTCGACGCAGCGCGCACCCCAGCGGTGGTAGGCCTTGAGGACGACCTCGGTGTCGGACGTCGAGAAGAACCGGTAGCCCGCGGCCTTCAGCTCCTCGCGGAGCTGTTCGTAGTTGTAGATGATCCCGTTGAAGACGAGGACGAGCCCGAGTTCCTCGTCGACCATGGGCTGCGATCCGGCTTCGGAGAGGTCGATGATCTGTAACCGGCGGTGGGTCAGCGCGAGCGGCCCGTTCGCCCAGTGGCCGCCGCTGTCCGGCCCCCGGTCGTGCAGACACGGGGCCATCCGGGCCACCGCGTCGACGTCCGCCGCCCGTCCGTCCAGCCGGAACTCTCCGCCGAATCCGCACATAGGCCTCTCCTCTACAGGATCCAGGTGTCTTTGGCGCCGCCTCCCCGCGAGGAGTTGACGACCAGGCTGCCCTCGGGGGCGACCCTGGTCAGCGCCACCGGTGCGACCACCGGCTTCTCTCCCATGAACACGAACGCCCGCAGGTCGACGTGGCGCGGGGTGAGCCGGGCGCCGTCGAAGACCGGGTGCGTCGAGAGGTGCATGGTCTCCTGGGCGATCCACCGGTGCGGTGCGGCCTTGATCTGCCGCCGGACCAGGTCGATCTCCTCGTCGGAGGCCCGCGGACCGATCAGCACGCCCTCGCCGCCGTACCCGTCGACCGGCTTGACCACCAGCTCGTTCAGCCGCCGCAGGACCTCGTCGCGCTGCTCCGGGTCGCCGCACAGGTACGTGGGGACGTGCGCGAGCAGCGGTTTCTCGCCCAGGTAGTACTCGATGAAGTCGGGGACGTAGGCGTAGATCGCCTTGTCGTCGCCGATGCCGTTGCCGGGCGCGTTGGCCAGCGTCACCGCGCCGGCCCCGACCGCGGACAGCAGCGGCGGCCCGAGCGGCCGCCCGTCGCCGGCCGGGGCGTGCACCAGCGTGTCCTCGTCCAGGCGCAGGTAGATCACGTCCACCCGGCGCCGGGTGCCGTGCCGGTGCAGGTAGACCGCGCGGTCGTCGACCACCAGGTCGGTCGTCCGCACGACCGGGACGCCCATCTCCTCGGCCAGCAGCTGGTGCTCGAACCAGGCCGAGTCGACCGGCCCCTGGCTGAGCACGACGACCTGCGGTCCGCTGCCGCGCATCCGCGGCGGCGCCGCCGCCTCCAGCGTCGACCGCAGGATCCCGGGGAGGGTCTCGGCCGACTGCAGTCCGGCCGGCCGCGGCAGGTCCGGCCAGATGTGGTCGGTCAGCCGACGGTTGGTCAGCGCGTACCCCAGGCCCGAGGGCACCCTCAGGTTGTCTTCGAGGACGCTCCAGCGGCCGGCGGCGTCGTGGACGAGATCCATGCCGGCGATGTGCGCGCGGACCGGCTGGCGGATCAGCGCGGCCAGCGGCAACAGGCCGGGAGCGCCGTCGACGACCCAGCCCGGCACGATCCCGTCGTTCACGACCTCCCGGTCGGCGTAGACGTCACGGAGGAACGCGTCCAGAGCCCGGACACGCTGGATCAGGCCCTTGCCGAGCGCCTCCCAGTCGTCGGCCCGGACGATCCGCGGGATGACGTCGAACGGGAACAGCCGGGCCGTGGTCTCGCCGGCCACCCGGAACGTCATGCGGTGGGAGCGCTGTTCGGCGTCGCGCTCGTGCTCGCGGTCGCGCAGCCCGCCGGCGCCGAGACGCTCGAGCAGCTGGAGCATCGGCTCGTAGGCCGGCACCACGGTTCCCTCGGCGGTGATCACCTCGTCGCCGTCGGAGGTGTACCCGGCCAGCAGGGCCTCCTGGCCGCCGAACCCACCGACGGTGACCGCGCCTCCGGCGCGGGTCTCGGCCAGCAGCATGTCTACGACGTCGGCCAGCCGGCCGCGACGGGCGAACGCCCGGCGCTCGCGGTCGGCGGCGCTGCCCCGGGCCAGGGCCTGGTTGGTCAGCGCGGTCACGTACTCCCAGTCGCCGGCCGCCTCGAGCTGCGGGCGCAGCGAGTCGACCAGCCCCCGGACGGCCTCGGCGGCCGGCACCGGGTGGGCGAAGCCGGACAGGTCGACGAGGTCGCCCTCCAGCCCGGACCGGGCCGCCCGCCACATCGCGGCCCGCTGCAGCGGCCCGCGGATGCGCGGCAGCGGGTACCGGGCCGCGACCGCGTCCCGCTCCCGCCGGACCAGCGCCCGGAACAGGCCCGCGAGCAGCACGACGTCGTCGACGGCCGGGCAGGCGTCGGTGACCCGCAGTTCGATCGTCGGGACGTGGGCCGACGGGCGGACGTCGAAATAGATCATGCCCGGGTCGGTGATCGTGCCCGACGCGATCAGCTCGGCGACCAGCGAGTCGTGGTCCTCGGCCGACTCGACCAGGCCGCTGGCCCCGGCGGTGGGCCAGCGCTGCCAGAGCAGGGAGCGGATGCTCGCGTAGCCGGAGTCCTCCCCCATCCAGAACGGCGAGCTGGCCGAGATCGCCAGCAGCACCGGGAGGTACTGCGAGACCCGCTGGGCGACGGCCACGGCCACGTCCCGGTCGGGCATGCCGACGTGTACCTGGGCGCCGCAGATGAGCTGCTCACGGGCGAGGAGCTGGTAGTCGTCGAGCATGCGCTCGAATCGGGCGTTCGGGGTGAGCGCGAGCTCTTCGACGTCGACCAGAGGGACCGTGCCGGAAGCGACGATGCCGAGGCCGAGGGCGTCGGCCACCTCGCAGGCCTGGCGTCGCAGAGCGACGAGTTCGTCGCGCAGGCGCTCCAGGCTGATGTGCACCTTCGTGTTGGTCTCGACGACCGAGCGGTGCAGCTCCGGGGAGAACGACGACGCAGGCAGGTGGTCGAGGAGGTCCGGGGCGCGCGGGACGAGCTCGCGGCTGTCGAGGTCGACGACGTGGAACTCCTCTTCGACGCCGAGGTCCAGCGGCTCGGACGCCGGCACGGTGGCCGCCTCCGCCAGCCGCTGAGCTTCCTGCTGGTCACCCGCCACCTACACACCGCCTTTGCGTGCGCCGCCGGGGTTGACGGCTGGGGACTGATCGTTTCCGGCCCGAGTACCTGAGGTGTGAGGAGCCGGTAAATTTCCGGCAACACATCCCAACCCCTTTGTCGTCCGGTTCGTCCAGTGCGCTCGCCCCCACGCGTTCCCTTCAGAGTGCCCGGTGGGCGCCAGTGCCAACCACCGTGAGGAATGAGTGGTAATCGGCTGATAAGGGCATGGCAGAGGCATGAGGGTGTTGCTGCTGGGGGCCGACGGCTTCGTCGGGCACCACGTGAGGGCCCGGCTCGCGACGGAGGACGGGCTGTCGGTGATCACCGCGGCCCGCCGCGGCGACGTGCACGCCGACGTCCGGCTCGACCTGACCGAGGGCGTCGTCGGAGTCGCCCACGCGCTGCGCGACGCGATGCCGGACGTGGTCGTGAACTGCGCCGGGGCGCCGTCCGGCGACATCGCGTCGCTGGCCGCGGGAAACGTCGTCGCGGTGAGCAACCTGGTCGACGCGCTGCTGACCGCCGGCCGGTCGATCCGGCTCGTGCACCTGGGGTCGGCGGCCGAGTACGGCCGCGGGGAGGCCGGGGTCTCGACCAGGGAGGACGCCGCCGAGCGTCCGGTCACCACCTACGGCCTGGCCAAGCTGGCGGCGACGCACCTGGTGCGCACCGCGGCCGGCGCGGGCCTGGACGCGGTGTCGCTGCGGGTCACGACCCCGATCGGCCCGGATGCCCCGATCTCCGGCGGGGCCGGAAGGGTGGTCGCGCAGCTGCGGGCCGGCAACTCCGGGGTGACGACGGGCCCGCTGGACGACGTGCGCGACTACGTGGACGTACGCGATGTCGCCGACGCGGTAGCGGCGGCGGCGTTGCGCCCGCGAGGGCAGGCGGCGCTGCCCGCGGTGCTGAATGTGGGGAGCGGGGTCGGGACGCCGACCCGGACGATGGTGGAGACGCTGTTGTCGCTGGCCGGGTTCACCGGGGGCCTGCGGACGGATGGAGGCGGGGCGACGTTGGTGCCGTGGCAGCGGGCGGACATATCGGCGGTGAGGGGGGCGTTGGGATGGACGCCTTCACGGCCGTTGCACACGTCGCTGAGGGATCTGTGGGAAGCAAGCGCGGCGTTGGCGCCCGTGTAACGGTGGCTGGGTCCCGGGTGAACGGGGGCGGCCCGCCAGGAACAGCCCCGGTGATTCGCCGCGCGAGAGGCGCTGGCACCCTCTTGGTGCCGTGATCCTTCCCGCCGAGGAGAGCCGTGGACGACACCGAGGCGCAGATACGAGCGGCGTGGGCGTCGGGACAGGAGGCACGCCTCTCACCCGGTCTGCCGGGCGGCCGTCCGGATGAGGACTCGCCCCTGCCGGCGGTGGAAGCGACCCTGCTTCTCCGGCTCCTGGCCGAAGGTGGCGGCCACCCCAGGGGCTTGCGCCTCCAGGGAGCAAGAATCGTCGGTGAATGGGACTGGAGTTGGCAGACGCTCGACGTCCCTATTCGGTTTCGCCAGTGCGTCATCGCCGAGCACATCGACTTGACGTATTCCACCCTGCCCGGGCTGGAGCTTCTTCATTGCCGAGCCGAAACGCTCGGGCTTTCGGACGCGAACATCGCTCACGATCTGATTCTCGACGGGAGCACCCTCGCGGGGATGCGTGCGGACGGCGCCCACGTAGGCAGCGACGTGCTGCTCCGGGACGGATTCACGTGCACCGGGGAGATCCTCGCGTCATCCGCGGCCGTCGGCGGAGAATTCGATGTTCGGCGGGCCACGTTGTCCAACCGCGGCGGATGCGTCATCGACGCCGACGGGATCACCGTGGGCGGCAACATGTACTTCTTGGAAGGTTGCGAGTCCCGCGGAGAACTGCGCCTGGTCGGCGCGAAGATCGGTGGCCAACTGGTGTTCGAAGGGGCCAAGCTGGCCAACCGCGGGCGCACCGCCCTCGCCGCCGACAGTGCGGAGATCGGAAACGCGGTGTTCTTCGTGGAGGGGTGCGAAATCATCGGCGAAACCAGGCTCCTCGGAGCCTCGATCGCCGGCCAGTTAGGGATCAGCGGCTCGAAGTTCTCCGACCCGGACGGTTACGCGCTGTCAGCGGACGGCATCAAGGTCACCGGTGACGCCTTCGTCATCGACGGATGCCATCTTCGGGGCGAGACCGGGTTCGCCGGCGCGATCCTCCACGAGATCCAGTTCGCGGGATCGACCTTCGAGAACCCGGACGGCGTCGCCCTCGACCTCCGGAATGCCCACGTCAGTGAGGTACTCCAGCTCGGTGGACTGGAACGTCGTCCGACCGGGACGATCGATCTGTCGGGCGCATCGGTCGGTGAACTCTCGGACGACGCGGAGAGTTGGCCCGTGAGGGGAAACCTGATTCTCGCCGGATTTTCGTACACCCGCCTGGGTAGCGAGGCACCCACCGACGTCGAGGCGCGGCTGGCGTGGCTTCGCCGCGCACCGGCCTATTCACCACAGCCGTACCGTCAGCTCGCCCGCGTCATGACCGAGTCGGGTCTGCCCGACCATGCTCGCCGAATCCAGATCGCGGCTCGGGACGACGAGCGCCTGCTCGGGGATCTCGGCTGGTATCAGAGGGCCGCCAACCGGTTCCTCGGCGTCACGATCGCGCACGGATACCGGCCGTTGCGGCCCGCGTGGCTCATCCTGGCCGGAGTCCTGCTCACGTGGTGGATCGTCGCGAGCAACACGGCCGTGTTCGTACCCACCGGTGACAACGTCCCGGAGAACGCCCGAACCGGGAAGCCCTCGATATCGGCGTCCCGCTGCACGACGGAGTATCCGTGCCTGATTCCGGCCGCCTACGCGCTGGAGAACATGACGCCGATTCTCGACCTGCACCAGGCGTCGCTCTGGCAGCCCACGACCGCGACGCCGGCCGGCCGCGGGGTGCGGGCGTGGCTGTACGCGACGAGCATTGTCGGCTGGATCGGTTCCACGCTCATCGTGGTAGCCCTGACCGGCCTCGCCGAACGCCGCGAGTAGCCTGTGCCCCGAGCTCCAGCCCCGATCATCCGATCATCCGGATGGCTGTCCCGCGGAGGACACCGACCTGCCGGAGATCGACGCGAAGGCGCTCCGGCACCTGTTCACCACCCGGAGGCGGCCGCCCTCGAGGGCTTCGCGTCCAGAGCGCCCCGCCTCGTCGGTGACCTCGACTGGATGGCACGCTCGCCGACAGGGGAGTCGACGCTGGCGTGACGTTCGACGGCGCCCTCGTCGAGCACGGAGCATCGTCTGACGGGCCGACTGAACTCGGGCACCCCTGACGCGGTTCGGGCGTCCGTTCGCGTTCGCTGACCTGGATGCGCCTCACCGGCCTCGCAGACCCGTCGCGAGCAGCGGCCCGAGCCCGGCGGCCACGCCGGGTAGCAGCCTCGGCGAAGGCTCAAGCGGTTCGTGGACGGGCCGATCAGGTCTGGGGGAGGGGCCAATGGGCGGAGAAGCTAGGGCCAGGCGGGATCGGCTGGCAATTGCGGCGCTCGTCTTGGGCGGGCTGGGTTTCCTCGGCGGGCTGCCCTACCTCGACCTGTACGGCGTCGGCTTTGCGTTCGTACCCAGTGGGATCACCAAGGGCCTCCTCCTGGCGTCTTGTTCGGTCGGCGGCGTGGTGCTCGGGCCGATCGCCTTTCGGCGGTGCGAGCGGCAGCGGCGGCGGGGGTCCGCACTGGCTCTGGCCGGGCTGGTCGGCGGGGCGCTCGGGTTGCCCGGGCTCGTCATGGCGATCAGCCTCCTGCACGTCGGCGGGTTCGGCGGGCTCGAATTCCGTTGGTGAGTCCGCACCGCCCTCGCTACGGTCGGGCCGATCCGCGGGGCGGGCTTCCGTCCCTGATTCCGGACGGCGCGAGGGGCTGATTCGGTGGGGCGCACGGTCAGTGCGGTGGTCACGCTCCGGGGCACCGTCCTCGGGGAGACCGGGCCGTTCCCGGTCGGCTCCGCGTGGTGGGCCGAGGTCGCGCCGGTGGCGGCGGCGCTGGAGATCGAACTCGGGGTGCCGGTCACGGTCCTTCGGCTGTTGCGCGTCGAGGGGTCGGACGGAGGGCGGGGTGGGCACGTCACCTACCTCGTGGAGGCGACTTCGCGGCCGGTGGGGGCTCTTCGGTCTACGGTGTTCAGCGATCGGCACGAACCGTTGCGGCTTCCTTGGGCCACCCCGGATGGCATCGCGGATTTGCTCCGCTGGGCGGGCGGGTTCGTCACGGTCACCGGGCGGCCGGTGCAGCACAAGTCGTGGAACCTGGCTGCTCTGTTCACGCTGCCCACCGCGGACGGGCCGGTCTGGCTCAAGGCGACGCCTCCGTTCGCGGCCGACGAGGGGAGCGCGATCGCCACGGTCGCGGCGGTGGATCCGTCGCTCGTTCCGGTCGTGCTCGCGTCCGGCCCCGGTCGGCTGTTGCTCTCCGACATCCCCGGCCGCGACCTCTGGCAGGCCTCCGACGCCCAGGTGACGAGCACGATCACCCGCTGGGTCCACGCCCAGGCCGCGCTCGCCCAACTCCCGCCCCCGCCCCCGGCCTCCGCCCCGGCCCCGGCCTCCGACTTGGCCCCGGCTCCGGCTCCGGCCCCGGCTCCGGCTCCGGCTCCGGCTCCGGCTCCGGCCCCGGGCCCGGCCTCGGTACCGGCCGGCGGGCTTCGGGACGGGCGGGGGTCCGTCCTCGGGGAGCGCTTCGAGCGGCTCCTCGCCCGGCTCGCCCCCACGCTCCCGCGCGAGACCGTCACCCGGGCCCGCGCCCTCAATCGGCGCTGGACCGACCTCGACCGGTGCGGCCTGCCCGACACCCTCGTCCACGGCGATTTCCACCCCGGCAACTGGCGCGGCTCCGCCGACGCCCCTCCCACCGTCCTCGACTTCGCCGACGTCTACTGGGGCAACCCCGTCCAGGACGGCCTGCGCGCCATCGACTACCTGCCTCCGGAGCGGCGCGCGACGGCCCGGACCGCCTGGGTCGACGCCTGGACGGCGGCCGCGCCGGGCAGCGACCCCGCGGAAGCGCTGCGCCTGGCCGAACCGCTGGCCCACTTCGCCTACGCGGTCCGCTACCAGGAGTTCCTCGACGGCATCGAGCCCGACGAGCAGATCTACCACCGAGGCGATCCGGAAGCGGTCATCGGGCACGCACTAGCCTGCTGACGTGGTCACGATCGCCGACGTCACGAAAATCTTCGACCGGCTCTACCCGCCCGCTCTGGCCGAGAGCTGGGACGCGGTCGGCCTGGTCTGCGGCGACCCCGCCGCCGAGGTCCAGCGCGTCTACTTCAGCGTCGACGTCGTCGCCGCCACCGTCGACGAAGCCCTGAGCTGGGGCGCCGACCTCCTCGTCGCGCACCACCCGCTCCTGCTCCGCGGCGTCACCGCGATCCCCGCGAGCACGCCGAAGGGCAACACGCTGCACCGGCTGATCCGCGCCGGCGCCGGGCTGTTCGTCGCCCACACCAACGCCGACTCGGCCGACCCCGGCGTCTCGGACGCGCTCGCGGCTCGCCTCGATCTCCGCGACCTGCGGCCGCTGCATCCGCACCCGGGCCGGGAGAACACCGGCATCGGCCGGATCGGTGAACTTCCCACCGCGATGACGCTCGCCGAGCTCGCCGAGACCGCCGCGCACGCGCTGCCTCCGACGAGCGGCGGCATCCGCTTCACCGGCGACCCCGACCGCATCGTGCGGACGGTCGCGGTCAGCGGCGGTGCCGGTGATTCCTACCTGGGGGACGCTACGCGAGCCGGCGTCGACGCGTTCCTCACCGCCGACCTGCGCCATCACCCGGCTTCCGAGCATTCCGAGGCGGGCGGACCGGCGCTACTCGACGTCGCCCACTGGGCCAGCGAACAGCCGTGGCTCGCACAGGCCGCCGCTGCCCTCGACGCTGCCCTCGACCCCGCTACGGTGGAGGTCTTCGTCTCCGACCTCGTCACCGACCCGTGGACTCGTGCGGTGGTTCCGGCGTGGACGTCCTGACAACCGGCACCGGGAGATTGGCAGCATCGTGAAGGCACCGGCCGCGGACCAGCTCCGCCTGCTCGACCTGCAGGCGGTCGACCTCTCGATCGATCAGCTCGCGCACAGGAAGCGCACGCTGCCCGAGCACGCCGAGATCGAGAAGACCGCGGGCACGCTGGCCGAACTGCGCGACGAGCTGTCCACCGCGGAGTCCGGCGTCGAGGAGCTCGACCGGAAGATCCACCAGCTGGAGGAAGAAGTCGACCAGGTCCGCACCCGGGCCCAGCGCGACCAGCAGCGGATGGACTCCGGCACGATCGGTTCGTCCAAAGAGCTCGAGCGGCTGCAGCACGAGGTCGAGACGCTGGCCTCCCGCCAGTCCGCGCTGGAGGACGACGAGCTGGTGCTGATGGAGGAGCGGGAGACCGCCGACGGCGCCCGCTCCGAGGTGCAGACCCGTTTCGACGCGGCGACCGAGGCGCTGGCCGACCTCGAGGTGCGCCGGGACACGCTGGAGACCGAAATCGACACCGACATCGCCGCCCGCACCGCCGAGCGGGAGCCGCTGGCCGCGCAGATCCCCGACGACCTGCGGGCGCTGTACGAGAAGCTGCGGGCGTCCAGCGGCGGCATCGGCGCGGCCGCGCTGCGCGCCCGCCGCTGCGGCGGCTGCCGGATCGAGCTGTACGGCACCGCGCTCATGGAGGCCCGCGAGGCCGACGAGGACGAGGTGCTGCGGTGCGAGGAGTGCCGCCGGATCCTGGTCCGGACGGCGGAGTCCGGTCTGTGAGTGTCGAGCACGTCCTGGTCGAGGCCGACGGCGGTTCGCGGGGGAACCCCGGCACCGCGGGATACGGCGCGGTCGTGCTCGATGCGGCCACCGGGACGGTACTGGCCGAACGGGCCGCGGGTCTGGGGGTCACGACGAACAACGTGGCCGAGTATTCGGGGCTGATCGCCGGGCTCGAAGCGGCGCAGGCGCTCGGGGCGCGGCGGGTCGACGTGCGGATGGATTCGAAGCTGGTCATCGAGCAGTGCTCGGGGCGCTGGCAGGTCAAGCAGGCCCACCTGAAACCGCTGGTGAGTCGGGCCACCGAGTTGCTGCGGTCGTTCCCGGAGACGACGCTCACCTGGATTCCGCGGGCCGAGAACTCCCGGGCCGACGCGTTGGCGAATACGGCCATGGACGGCAACGACATTCGCCGGGATCAGGCGGCGCCCGAGGTCGGCTCCACCGGTACGCCGCCACCGAGCGGTCCGGCGGTGGTTCGCCGGGCGGCGTCGGAAAAAGACGGCGGACCCGGGTGGAGGGGCGGGGCGCAACGGCGGGCCACCACGACGGTGCTGGTGCGGCACGCTTCCTCGGTGCTGTCGCCGGAGAAGAGGTTCTCCGGGCGCGGGGACGTGGCGCTGTCGGACGACGGGGTGCGGCAGGCGGAGCGGGTCGCGGCGCGGCTGGCGGCGCGGCCGGGGATCGACGTGGTGGTCAGCTCGCCGCTGCGGCGGGCCCGGCACACCGCGGAGCTGATCGCGAAGGCGGTCGGGGTGCCGGTCGAGTTCGACGACGACCTGGTCGAGACCGACTTCGGAGCCTGGGAGGGGTTGACGTTCAGCGAGGCCCGGCGGTCGTCGCCGGAGGCGGTGGACGCCTGGCTGAGCTCGCCGGACGTGGCGCCGCCCGGCGGTGAGAGCTTCGCGCAGGTCGCGGAGCGGGTCGACGCGGCGCGGGAGCGGCTGGTCGCCGACCACGCCGGCGAGACCGTGGTCGTGGTCTCGCACGTGACGCCGCTGAAGACGCTGCTGCGGCTGGCGCTCGAGGCGCCGCCGGTGATGCTGTACCGGCTGCAGCTCGACGTGACCGGGGTGTCCGAGGTCGATTG
Source organism: Cryptosporangium phraense (assembly GCF_006912135.1). Lineage (NCBI taxonomy): Bacteria > Bacillati > Actinomycetota > Actinomycetes > Cryptosporangiales > Cryptosporangiaceae > Cryptosporangium > Cryptosporangium phraense. Next base: position 143,458 of record NZ_VIRS01000008.1, read on the forward strand.
GTACGCGGACGGACCGGCCAACGTGCGCTTGGTGAACGACACGCATCACCTGGGCTGACCGCCGGGCGCGGAGATGGGACCGCTTGGCGCGGCGGCTGCTCTGCTTGAGGCTTTTGCGGGCTAGTGTCTTGTCGCCTGTGCCACGTGACTCGTCACTGCGCGTGAGGAGGACAGCGATGTCCACTACCGAGGAAACACCCTCGCCCTCGGAACAGCCGCCGGCCCGATCCGATCGGAATCATTGGTATTGGCTGCTGCTGGTGCCGATCGTCGTGCCGTTGCTGCCGATGCTGTACAACGGCTCGGATCCGACGCTCTGGGGTATTCCCCGTTTTTATTGGCTGCAATTGCTCTTCGTCGTGCTGAGCGTCGGCGTGACGCTGGTCGTCTACCGCCAGACCCGGGGACGGTGAGCGATGGACGTCAAAGTCACCGAGCTCGTCATCTTCACGGTGCTGTTCGTTTTCGTGAGTGTGCTGGGGTTCGTCGCCTCGCGCTGGCGGCGCCCCGATTCGATGGAGCATCTGGACGAATGGGGTCTGGGTGGCCGGAATTTCGGCGGCTGGATCACGTGGTTCCTGCTCGGCGGTGATCTGTACACGGCTTATACGTTCGTGGCCGTTCCGGCGCTGATGTTCGGAGCCGGGGCGCTGGGGTTCTACGCCTTGCCGTACACGGTCGTGCTGTATCCGATCGTGCTGTTGCCGCTGGTTCGCTTGTGGTCCGTGTCGCACGTCAACGGGTTCGTGACGCCGGCCGATTTCGTCCGGGCGCGGTTCGGGTCGTCGACGCTGGCGTTGCTGGTCGCGATCACCGGGATCCTGGCGACGATGCCGTACATCGCGCTGCAGCTGGTCGGTATCGAGGCCGTGCTGAAGGCGATGGGCGTCGAGGGCAAATGGCCGATCACGATCGCGTTCCTGATTCTGGCTATCTATACGTACAACTCGGGGCTGCGGGCGCCGGCGCTGATCGCGTTCGTGAAGGACTCGCTGATCTATTTGACGGTGATCGTGGCGATCATCGTGATTCCGGCGAAGCTCGGAGGTTGGGACGCGATCTTCTCGGCGGCCGGGGCGAAGTTCTCGGCTCCGGCGGCCCAGGCGGCGGGTTCCGGGGTGCTGCTGAATGCGAACAATCAGTTGAACTACGTGACGTTGGCGCTGGGGTCGGCGTTGGCGTTGTTCCTGTATCCGCATTCGTTGACCGGGGTGTTGGCGGCGCGGTCGCGGGACACGGTGAAGCGGAACATGGCGGCGTTGCCGGCGTATTCGTTTGTTTTGGGGCTGTTGGCGTTGCTGGGGTTGATGGCGATCGCGGCCAAGATCGTGCCGGTCGGGGCTGACCCTGCTGCCGGCGTCGCCGGGGACCGGAACACGGTCGTGCCGTTGCTGTTCGACTGGGCTTTCCCGGACTGGTTCACCGGGGTCGCGCACGCGGCGGTCGGTATCGGGGCGCTGGTGCCGGCCGCGGTGATGTCGATCGCGGCGGCGAACCTGTTCACCCGGAACATCTGGACCGAGTACGTCCACCGGGACGCGGGGCCGGTCGAGGAGGCGCGGGTCTCGAAGATCGTGTCGCTGGTCGTGAAGTTCGTGGCCGTGGTGCTCGTGCTCGGGCTCGACACGCAGTACTCGATCGACCTGCAGCTGATCGGCGGGGTCGTGATCCTGCAGACGCTGCCCGCGGTGGCGCTGGGCGTCTTCACGCGGTGGTTCCACAAGTGGGCGCTGGTCGCGGGCTGGGCCGCCGGGATGGCGTTCGGGTTCTGGATGCTGTGGACGGTCCCGAACCCGGCGACGAAGCACGCGCACTTCGGCGGGTCGGCGTTCAAGCTCTCGGAGCTGGGGTTCGACACGAAGTGGACGATCTACGCCGGGTTCCTGGCCGTCGGCTTGAATTTGCTGGTCGCGGTGGCCGGCACGTGGATCCTCCGGGCGGCGCACGTGGCCGACGGGGAGGACACGACGAAGCCGGCGGACTACACGGCCGAGGCCGGGGATCCGGGCGTGCGTGAGATTCCGGAGTTGGTCGGGGACGGCAAGTCGTCGACGTGAGTGCGACGGTGCAGCCCGGTCGCGGGCTGCACCCTCAGCTCTGGAAGGCCTGGAACAGCAGGACGAGCCCGATCGTGGTGCCGAACGTGACGATCGTGGCGCGCAGGGCCTTGGCGGACAGTTTCCGGGCGAGCCGCGCGCCGAGGTACCCGCCGGCCACCGTGGCCGGGGCCACGATTGCGACGCCGACCCACGACACCGGCCCGAAGATCGCGTACACCGCGACCGTCACCAGCCCGATCGTCGCCGACAGGACGTTCTTGAGCGCGTTGATGCGCTGCAGCTTCTCGTCGAGAACCAAGGCCAGGACCGCCACTAGGACGACGCCGAGCGCGGCGCCGAAGTAGCCGCCGTAGGCGGCGCCGAGCAGCGTGAGGGTCGCCATCGTGGCGGTCTGTTTCTTCGACGAGAGTGCGGCCGGGTGCCCGACGATCTTCTGCAGCCTCGGCTGCAGGCCGAGCACCGCGGTGGCCGCGAGCACCAGGAACGGGGCGACGAACTCGAAGACGTCGGCCGGGGTGACGAGGAGGAGGACGCAGCCGCCGACGCCGCCGAGTATCGCGAGGGGAACCAGGGCCATGGCCCGTTTCCGCTGGTTGGTGAGGTCTTCCCGGCTGCCCCAGACGCTCGAAAGGTAGCCCGGCGTGACGGAGACCGAGTTCGTGACGTTGGCGGCGATGCTGGGCAGCCCGGTGGCGATCAACGCGGGGAACGTCAACAGCGACCCGCCTCCGGCGATCGCGTTCACCGCGCCGGCGGCGAGCCCGGCGACCAGGAGGAGAGCGACGTTGCTCAGTGAGTGGTCCATCGGGTCTCACCGTACGTTTCCGTGGTGCGTAAGATCAGCCGGGCGGTGGACGAGTCGGCTGGGCGGTCGCGTCGGTGCCTCTTCGGGGGTGCCGCCGAGGAACGTCCGGGCTCCACAGGGCAGGGTGGTTGTTAACGGCAACCCGGGGTGACCCGCGGGACAGTGCCACAGAAAACAGACCGCCGGGCGTTTACGTCCGGTAAGGGTGAAACGGTGGTGTAAGAGACCACCAGCGCCCCGGGTGACCGGGGCGGCTCGGTAAACCCCACCCGGAGCAAGGTCAAGAGGAGTGGCTCAGGTCGCTCTGCGTGGACGATCGAGGGCGGCCCGCCCGATGTTCACGGGTAGACCGCTAGAGCCTGTCGGTGACGGCAGGTTGAGATGGATGGCCGCCGGTCGGAGCTTCGGTTCCGGCCACAGAACCCGGCGTACAGGCCGACTCGTCCGCCGCCCTGGCCTGAGCTTTCAGCTAGTGGTCGCGCCGCCGGAGTGGGCCAAGGTCTTTGCTCGGGTGGCAGCCGCTACGGCGGCGGCTTCGTCGCCTAGGGCTCGGGCCACCTCGGACTGCTTGAGCCAGTTGTACGGGCTACACGGGCGGACGTTGAGACGTTCGCTGACCAGCGCTCGGGCCAGCGGCACCCGGCCCGCCCGGATCGCCGCCTCGACCAGCGTTTTGTAGACCGCGTCCCGCTGGGCGTGGCTTCCGCCGAATTCGTTCACGTACGACCGAATCGGCGCTAGCAGGTCGACCACCTCGTCGTACTGGCCTCGGCCGAAGGCGACCAGTGCTCGGCAGACCGGAAGGCCGACCCGGGCGGTCATCGCCTGGTTGCTCACTCCCGGGTGATCCGTGCCCAGCCACGCGATCCGGTCGGCGATCAGCGCCTCGGCCAGGTCGTACCGACCGGCACCGACGTAGGCCATCACGGCGTGGGCGTCGTTGAACGCGTAGAAGGCCTCGGCCGAGCGCGCTTGCCATGGCTCCACCAGCGCCGCCCACCGGTCGGGCTGCGGGTCGCCGGCCAGCTCGAACCGCCAGAGCAGGGCGGCCGCATCCAGCAGCTCGAGCGAGACGCCGGACGAGTTCGGGCCGTGCAGGACCGTGTCGTAGATGCTCAGCGCCCGGTCGCGGTCACCGGACTCGATCGCGTACAGGCCGTAGTGCCACCAGTTGTGGACGTTGAAGAACGTGTCGGTCGACCACTGGTCGAGCCGGTCGTCGAAGTAGCGGATGCCGTCGCCGAAGCGGCCCTGCATCTCGTAGGTGTGCGCGACCGCGTGGATGCCCCAGACGTCCCTCGGGTCGCGGTCGACGGCCTCCCGGCCGACGTCCTCGGAGCGGTCGTAGTGCCCGGCCTCTTCGAGGCCGAACGCGTACATGCCGAGGACGTTCGGGTAGTGGCGGTCGTCGGGGTGCCAGGCGCTGAGCGCGGCGCCGATACGGTCGCGCAGGCTCGTCGCGTTGCCGGTGAAGAAGTCGATCTGGTGGCCGACCGCGAGCGCCAGCGCGTCGCGCGGGTACTCCACGGTGAGGTCGGCGAGCGTCCGCCCGGCCCCGTGGAAGTCGCCCGCGGCCAGCCGCCGGGCGGCGTCCAGATGGGCTTGTTCTTGGAGGTCGGGCGCGGCCGGCCGGGCGTCGGCCAGGAAGAGACGGGTGGCGACGGCGTCGTCGACATCGGTGGTGAGCAGGCCGAGGTACGCGCGTAGCGCGATGGCCATCGGGAACGTGGGGTCCTCGGCGAGGGACGCGTCGGAGGCCTCGACGACCTCGGCGCGGAAGTGGAGGAGTTCGTCGACGGCGCGGTCGAAGTGTTCCTGCGCGGTACCCATGGTTTTTCCTACCACTCGAGTAGGGAAAGTGTCAGGCCTTCACGTCGTGGCCCGCGTCGCGGAGCAGCTCCGCGGCCTTGGCCGCGTGCGCGGCCGGGACCAGCACGAGGTCGGCGTCGTAGGTGGAGGCGACAAAGACGGGGAGGTCGGCGGCGGAGAGCGGAGCGACGATGCTCAGCAGCATGCCGGGGACGTCGAGCTCGTGGGCGGTCTGGCCGGCGAACGCGCGCCAGCCGTCGGGGGAGTCGTCGACGACGCGGATCACGGTGAGGCCCTCGGAACCGCGGACCAGCGCGACCCAGTCGCCGGTGGCGACGATGTCTTCGGTGTCGTGACGTTCCACGGCGAACGTCTCCGGTCGGAGCTCGAGGCGCTGAGGCACGAACGTCGGCATGCGTTTGAGGTTACGCGCGACGACCTGTGGTGCAACGACCTCTTCCCCGGGTCGTTGTGTCACTCACGACTCAGGAATGAACACCAACCTCATTCGAAAAGACGTGAACGAATTTCCTTTCTCCGCCGTGAGTACCGAACCGCTCACAATGGAGGTGATCCATGGCAAGGCGATTGATCTTCGTGCTGGTTCTACTGGCCGGGTGGCAATTACCGGGTCCCGCGCAGGCGGCTACTCGGGATCCGGCGGCGTTCGCTGACATTTGGCGCCCGTGCGGCTGGCGCACCTCGGAGAACAAGATCGTGCGCACCTTCGACCGCTACCGGGCCGACGTGCCCGGGCACTTCCTGCGCGGCGGCAAATCCAACCTGCTCTGCGGGAACAAGAGGTTCGGCTACCGGCACATCCTCCACCGCCACCAGGCCGAGTGGGAACAGGCAGCCTTCCTGGTGCGGCGGAATTGGCGTGACGTCGCCGACTTCTCGATCGCGACCGTTGTCCGGGATCCCGACCAGGTCACCTACAACCCGAAGGTGAAGACCTATTGCTTCTCGCGCGTGGTCTATCTCGTCAACAAGAACAACGCCCGGACCGTCGGAACGAACATTCCGCGGGTGGTCGTCGCCGAGTCGACCAAGCGAATCATCACCGCGTTCCCGTCGAATGAGCAGTGCAAGTAGGGTGCAGCCCGTGGATGTCATTGGCGCGATCGTCGAGGACCTGGAGCCGTACGCGACGGCCCGATTGTCCGAGCAGCCGGGAAAGATCCTCCTCGACACGCTCAACGGCCGGCCGCTGCAGCCGCCCGCGGTCATCGTCGCGCCGGCCGATGCCGTCGCCAACTACGTGCGCTCGAGTGCGGCCTCCGCCCGAGCTCTATGGACCGACGTGGGCCCCGAGGAGGGTGGCTTGCGCCTGCTGTTGGTGCACCTCAACGAGGAAGTGCTCAGCAAGGCGCAAGCCGGCACCACGATCACCGTCGGGGACGACGAGATCACGGTCACCGGCGCACGCGGGAGCGATCTGGCGGACATCGACCCCGACGGCGAGTACTACTGGACCGCCGACCGCCCCGACGAGTTCTGAGCTCACCACGGGACCACCTGGTTCTCGTAGTCCACGAACTGCAGGCCCGGCTCACCCGATCGCTTCTCGATCGTGTCGACGATCGGCGGTACCGCCTCCTCGACGGTCCGTACCGCCCCTGGCCCACCCAGTTCCGTCTGCACGTGACCCGGATTCACCAGCAGCAACGTCCGCGGATCGGACGCGTGCCGGACCGCGTACGACTTCATCAGCTGGTTGAGCGCCGACTTGCTCGCCCGGTACACCTCGTACCCCGCGTTCGTGTTCATCGTGATGCTGCCCTGCCTCGACGACATCACCGCGATCGTGCCGGTCGGCGGCACCAGCTCGGCCAGCGCCTCGACCGCCCGCATCGGGCTGAGCACGTTCGTGACCATGACGTCCACGAACTCCTCGGTCGGCACCTCGGCCGCCGGCACGTTCCCGTTCGTAATGGCCGCGTTGACGAACAGTAGGTCCACCACCACGCCGGCCAGGCGCGTCCGGAGCGCGGCGAGTTGCCCCGCGTCGGTGATGTCGAGCGTCTCGATCCGTAGGCGGTCGTCGGCCAGCGACGGCAGGCCGCCGGGGGAGCCCTCCCGAATCGTCCCGATGACGTTCCACCCGCGCGCGAGGTACTCGGCCGCCAGGCCCAGGCCGAGGCCGCGGGACGCACCGAGGATCAGCATCGTCTTCATGTCACTCCCACAATCGTTTCCAACGCGAACGTTGGAAACGCTACGCCATCCACAGCGCCAACGGCAACGTTGGAGTTGGTCACGGTAAAGTGAAGCCATGCCCCGGGACGTCGAAGCCACCAAGCGACGCCTCCGCGACGCCGCACTCGAGGAGTTCACCGAGCACGGCCTGCACGGCACGACGGTCGAGCGCATCGCCGCCCGCGCCCGCGCCAACAAAGAGCGCCTCTACAGCTACTTCGGCGACAAGAACGCGCTCTTCACGAGCGTCCTCGTCGAAGAGCTCGACAAGGTGGCCGCGGCCGTGCCGGTCCGCATCACGCGCACCGAGGACTACGCCGAGATGGCCGGCCGCACGTTCGACTACCTGCGCGAGAACCCCGGGCTGCCCCGGCTCCTGCTGTGGGAGAGCCTGGCCGACACCGGCCAGGTCGCCGACGAGGCCGTCCGTCGCGTCCACTATCGAGACAAGGCCGAGGCGATCGGGCAGGCCCAGCGCGACGGGCTGCTCGACGACACGATCCCGGCCCACCACCTGATGTTCCTGCTGCTCTCGGTGGCCAACTGGTGGTTCGCGGCCCCGCAGGTCGCCCGCATGCTCACGGCCGGCCCGATCGACGAGGACGAGTGGGTGGCGCGCCGGGCGTCCGTCGTCGAAGCGGCCCGGCAGCTGGCCGAACCCAAGCTCCGTTTGTCCGACGACGACGTCGGGAACCGCTCGAACCGAAAGGGAGGGTGATCAGCATGGCCGATGAGACCCGGTACTGGTGGAACCTGAAGCACAAGCGGGTCGAGACCGACGACGACAAGGGCAAGTCGGCGGACCGGCTCGGGCCGTACCCGACGCGCGAAGCCGCGGAGAAGGCGCTGGAGACCGTCGCCAACCGCAACGCGATCGCCGACGCCGAAGACCGCCGCTGGAACGACTGATCACTCGAACTCCCGGGGTACCGTCAATGCTAGGCACCCCGGGAGGCAGCACATGGCCCAGCAGGAACCTGATCGTCCGCCGGTGCGGGCTTCGGACGCCGAGCGCCAGAAGGTTGCCGACCTGCTGCGCGAACACACCTCCGAGGGCCGGCTGACGATCGAGGAGTACGAGCAGCGCGTCGACAGCGCCCTCAACGCCCGGACCGTCGCCGAACTCCGCCCGTTACTGGCCGACCTGCCGGTCCACGTCGACGAGGTCCTGCCCGCCCACGCCCCCGTCGTACCGGTGAGGCGTCCGGAACGCTCCGACGGCTGGGTCCGGTACGCGTTGATCGCGCTCGCCGTCGTCATGGTGATCGGCGCGCTCGCGGCCGCGAGCCGGGGCGCGGTGGCGGCGTTCCCGCTGCTCCTGCTCGGCATCTTCGTGATCGGCGGCCGCGGAGGCGGCCGCCGCCACCATCACTGACTCAGTGGAACGTGTGCTCCTCGGCCGGGAATGATCCGGCCCGCACGTCCTCGGCGAACCGCCGGGCGGCGTCGTCGAGGATCGCATCCAGGTCCGCGTACTGCTTGACGAACCGGGGCAGCTTGCCCGTGCGCAACCCGGCCATGTCCTGCCACACCAGCACCTGCGCGTCGGTGTGCGGACCGGCGCCGATGCCGATCGTCGGGACCGGCACCGCGTGGGTGATCCGCTTGGCGACGTCGGACGTGACCATCTCCAGCACCACCGCGATCGCGCCCGCCTCGGCCAGCGCCACCGCGTCGTCCACGATCCGGTCGGCGTCGCCGCCGCGGCCCTGGACCCGGTAGCCCGACAGCAGGTTCTCGTGCTGCGGGGTGAACCCCACGTGCGCGAACACCGGGATCCCGGCCCCGGTCAGCGCGTCGACCTGCGGCGCGACCCGCGCCCCGCCTTCGAGCTTGACCGCGTGCGCCCGGCCTTCCTTCAGGAATCGGACGCCGGTCGCCAGCGCCTGCGCGGGCCCGGACTCGAACGACCCGAACGGGAAGTCGGCCACGACCATCGCGCGGGACGCCGCCCCGCTCACCGCCCGGACCAGCGGGATCAACTCGTCGACGGTCACCGGCAGCGAGGTCTCGTGGCCGAACACGTTGTTCGACGCGGAGTCGCCGACCAGCAGCACCGGGATGCCGGCCCGATCGAACAGCGCGGCCGTGTACTGGTCGTAAGAAGTGAGCATCGCCCACCGCTCACCGCGCTCCTTGGCGGCGACCAGATCACGGGCCCGGACCCGACGATGCGACGGGCCACCGTATAGAGAAATCTCCTCGGACATCTTCGTCCCCTTTCCTCCTCGAGGCCCACCGACGCGGGTCCCCGGGTGTGCGCCAATCGTCGCACTCCAGGCACAACGAACGGCGTGGGCTTCGTCACTCGGGCGATTCACCACATCGCGCCCTCACGTCGTAACGTCGTCGTAACAAGGCCCCGGAAGACTTCGGGCCACGCACCGTGAGCACTGGAGGGGTAGCCGTCGTGGACCGTCAGCAGGATTTCGTGCTGCGCACGCTCGAAGAGCGTGACATCCGCTTCGTCCGGCTGTGGTTCACCGACGTGCTCGGGACGCTGAAGAGCGTCTCGGTCGCGCCGGCCGAGCTCGAGGCCGCCTTCGAAGAGGGCATCGGCTTCGACGGGTCGGCGATCGAGGGCTTCACCCGCGTCTACGAGGCCGACATGGTCGCGATGCCCGACCCCTCGACGTTCCAGGTCTTCCCGTTCGAGGGCGCCGGCTCCGGCGAGAGCGCCCGGATGTTCTGCGACATCCAGATGCCCGACGGCTCCCCGTCCTGGGCCGACCCCCGGCACGTGCTCCGGCGCGCGCTGCGCAAGGCGGCCGACAAGGGGTTCACGTTCTACACGCACCCCGAGATCGAGTTCTTCCTGCTGGCCAACCACCCGACCGACGGCACCCGTCCGACCCCGGTCGACTCCGGCGGCTACTTCGACCACACCACCCACGCCACCGCCCGCGACTTCCGGCGGCAGGCCGTGCTGGCGCTGGAGCGGATCGGCATCTCGGTCGAGTTCAGCCACCACGAGACCGCGCCCGGCCAGCAGGAGATCGACCTCCGCTACGCCGACGCGCTGGCCACGGCCGACAACATCATGACGTTCCGGCACGTCATCAAGGAGGTCGCGCTCTTCCAGGGCGTCTCCGCGACGTTCATGCCGAAGCCGTTCACCGACCTGGCCGGCAACGGCATGCACACCCACCTGTCGCTGTTCGAGGGCGAGCGCAACGCCTTCCACGACCCGGGCGACCCGATGACGCTCTCCAAGACCGCGAAGGCGTTCATCGCCGGAATGCTGTTCCACGCGCAGGAGTACACCGCGGTCACGAACCAGTGGGTGAACTCGTACAAGCGGCTGTTCGGGGTGCAGACCAACTCGGTCAACGAGGCCCCGAGCTCGATCTGCTGGGGCCACCTCAACCGGTCGGCGCTGGTCCGCGTGCCGCGGTACGGCAAGCCGCACTCGGCCCGGGTCGAGATCCGCTCGGTCGACGCCGCCTGCAACCCCTACCTGACGTTCGCGGTGCTGCTCGCGGCCGGTCTCAAGGGCATCGAAGAGGGCTACGAGCTGCCGCCGGGGGCCGAGGACGACGTCTGGTCGCTCTCGCCCGAGGAGCGGCGGGCGCTGGGCTACCAGGACCTGCCGCACGACCTGTCCGAGGCGCTCGGCTACATGGAGAAGAGCGAGCTGGTCGCCGAGACGCTGGGCGAGCAGATCTTCGACTTCTTCCTGAAGAACAAGCGCGCCGAGTGGGACGACTACCGTCGTCAGGTGACGGCATACGAGCGTCGGCGGTACTTGCCGTTCCTCTAGCCTGCATACGTGAGCAACCCACGTTTGCTGGTAGTCGAGAACGACGCTGACGACGACGCCCGCCGACTAGGGGACTGGCTCACCGATGCCGGCGCGGAGCTGCACGTCGTCCGCGCGCACGCCGGCGAGCCGCTCCCGGAGTCGCTGGCCGGCTACCAGGGCGTCGTCGTGCTGGGCGGGGCCCAGCCGGCCTACGACACCGACGGGGTGCCGGCCTCGCCCTGGTTCCCGGCGCTGCGGAACCTGCTGCGCGAGGCCGTCGCCGAGCGCGTCGCGACGCTCGGCGTCTGCCTCGGCGGCCAGTTGCTCGCCGGGGCGCTCGGCGGCCGGGTCGAGCCGGCCGCCAGTGGGCCGGAGATCGGTGCGTTCCTGGTCGCCAAGCGCGACGTCGCCGAGAGCGACCCGCTGTTCGCGATGCTGCCGTTCACCCCGGACGTCTACCAGTGGCACGTCGACGAGATCACCGCGCTGCCGCCCGGCGCGGTGCTGCTGGCGTCCTCGCCGCGGGTGCCCAACCAGGCCTACCGGGTGGGCCCGAAGGCCTGGGGCGTCCAGTTCCACATCGAGTGCGACCAGCCGATGCTGGAGTCCTGGGCCGACGGCGACACCGGTTCGCTGGCCCGGGCCGGCCTCGACGCCGAGACCGTGCTGGCCCGCTGCGCCGCCGTGGAGGACGACGTCGAAGAGGTCTGGCGTCCGTTCGCCGGGCGGTTCGTCGCGGTCGCGTCCGGCCGGGGGGTCGGTCCGGGCGTCCCGCTGCCCGTGGTGAACCTATGACGCGACCCGCTCCGGCCGGCACGGGCCGGCTCGCCCGGCTCGGGTTCGTCCAGCCCGACCGCACGGCCGACCTGCTCGGCCCGGACGGCCTGGGCTGGTGGAACCCGCAGGCCTCGGCTCCGGACGGTCCGGAGGGCGAGGCGCTGATCCTCGCGCTCGCCCACGCGGCCGATCCTGACCTCGCCGTGCTCACGCTGCACCGGCTCAACGCGGCCCAGAAGGACCCGTCCGCGCTGGCCCTCGCCGTCCGCACCGACGCCGGCTTCCGCGACCGCCTGTTCGGCGTCCTCGGCGCGTCCGCCTCCCTCGGCGATCACCTCTGCGCTTTTCCGGACGAGTGGCGAGCGCTGGTCTCCGGCGTGTGGGAACCCTCGCAACCGTCACCGGAGCTGCTCCGCGAGATCCTTCTGGACGCGGTGGGAGCGCCCACCGACGCCGGGGAGACCTGGGGCAGCGGCGGGGTACGGGCCCGCGGTTCGGACCCGGACGTCGTCGCCGACCTGCGGCTGGTCTACCGGCGGTGCCTGCTGCGCACCGTCGCCCGCGACCTGAGCGAGAGCGGCCCGGCCGGGCGCTCCGACGTCGCGATGATCTCCACCGAGCTCGCCGACCTGGCCGAGGCCACCGTGCGGGCCGCCCTCGCGGTGGCCGCGGCCGGGCTGCCCGCCGACGCGCCGGCCGTGCGCCTGGGCGTCATCGGCATGGGCAAGTGCGGCGGGCGCGAGCTCAACTACGTCAGCGACGTCGACGTGGTGTTCGTGGCCGAGCCGGGCGCGCCCGGCGCGGACTTTCCCGACGGCGAGAACCCCGGCCCGGCGCTGCGGACCGCCACCACCCTGGCCAGCTCGATGATGCGGATCTGTCAGGAGGTGGCCTGGCAGGTCGACGCGGCCCTCCGGCCGGAGGGCAAGGACGGACCGCTGGTCCGGACGCTCGCCTCGCACGCGGCCTACTACAAGCAGTGGGCCCGGACCTGGGAGTTCCAGGCGCTGATCAAGGCCCGGCCGATCGCCGGCGACCTCGACCTCGGCATGGCCTGGATGGGCGAGATCTCGCCGCTGGTCTGGGGCACGACGACGGGTGCGTCGCGCCGCGACGGCGCGGCCGGCCGCGAGGGCGCGGTCGCCGAGATCCGGGCGATGCGGCAGCGGGTCGAGCAGTCGCTGCCGGCCAAGGAGGCCGCGCGCGAGATCAAGCTCGGCCCCGGCGGCCTGCGTGACATCGAGTTCGCGGTGCAGCTCCTACAACTGGTCCACGGCCGGGGCGACGCCACCCTGCGCAGCGGCAACACGCTCGACGCGCTCCGGGCCCTGATCGACGGCGGCTACGTGGGGCGGCTGGACGGCGAGGCGCTCGACTCGTCCTACCGGTTCCTGCGCACGGTCGAGCACCGGCTGCAGCTCCAGCGGCTGCGGCGCACGCACAGCCTGCCGACCGACCGCGACGAGCTGCGCTGGCTCGCCGCCACGCTGGGCCACCGGGGCAGTGGGGACCCGGTGGAGGGCTTCTCGGCCGAGTGGGCCCGGCACGCCCGCGAGGTGCGCCGGCTGCACGAGAAGCTGTTCTACCGGCCGCTGCTCGAGGCCGTGGCCACGGTGTCCAACGAGGACCTACGGATGGTCCCGTCGTCGGCCCAGGCCCGGCTCGAGGCGCTCGGGTTCACCGACCCGTCCGGCGCGCTGCGTCACGTCCAGGCGCTGACCCAGGGCGTCTCGCGGCGGGCGCACATCCAGCGCGCGCTGCTGCCGGCGATGCTCGGGCTGTTCGCCGACGCGCCCGACCCGGACGCCGGCCTGCTCGCCTACCGCCAGGTCTCCGACCGGCTCGGCGCGACGCCGTGGTTCCTGCGCCTGGTCCGGGACGAGGGGCTGGTCGCCGAGCGGCTGCCGACCCTGCTCGGCACCAGCCTGTACGTCGCCGAGCTGCTCACCCACGACCCCGAGGGCCTGCAGTTGCTGGCCGACGACGCCGAGCTGCGGCCGCGCTCCCGCGAGGTGCTGCACGGCGCGCTACGCGCCGCCGCCGCCCGGCACACCGCGCCCGAGGTGTCGGTGGTCGCCGCGCGGGCGCTGCGCCGTCGCGAACTTCTCCGGACGGCGTTCGCCGACCTCCTCGGCCTGGACGACGTCTCGACGGTCGGGCGCGCGCTGACCGACGTCTCGGACGCCGTGCTGGTGGCCGCGCTCTCGGTGGCGGAACGGGTCGTCGCCGAACAGCGGCAGGGCGACCTGCCGATGCGGATGGCGATCATCGGCATGGGACGCCTGGGCGGCGCGGAGATGTCGTACTCGTCCGACGCCGACGTGATGTTCGTCCACGAGCCGCTCGAGGGCGCGTCCGAGCACGACGCGACGGTGGCCGCCCGGGCCGTCGCCGAGGAGCTGCGCCGGCTGCTCAGCGCCCCGGCGCCGGACCCGCCGCTGGGGATCGACGCGAACCTCCGTCCGGAGGGTCGGCAGGGGCCGCTCGTGCGCTCGCTGGGCTCCTACGCCGAGTACTACCGGCGCTGGTCGAAGCCGTGGGAGTGGCAGGCCCTGCTCCGGGCCCGCCCGGTCGCCGGTGACGAGGACCTGGGGCGACGGTTCATCGAGCTGATCGACCCGCTGCGCTACCCGGCCGAGGGGCTGGACACGGCCGCGATCACCGAGATCCGCCGGATCAAGGCCCGGGTGGACGTGGAGCGGCTGCCCCGGGGCGCCGACCCGGCGACCCACACCAAGCTCGGCCGGGGCGGGCTGGCCGACGTCGAGTGGACCGTCCAGCTGCTGCAGCTGCGGTCCGGCGCCTCGGTGCCGGGGTTGCGCACGACGCAGACGATCGCCGCGCTCGGTGCGGCGCGGGACGCCGGTCTGGTCACCGCGGTGGACCATGATGCGCTGGTGGCGGCATGGGAGATGGCGGCCGAGGTGCGGAACGCGTTGATGCTCGTGCGCGGGCGTCCGTCGGACCAGTTGCCGCGGCACGGCAAGGAGCTGCTCGGTGTGGCGCGGGCGATCGGCCAGCCGGCGGACGCCGAGACCGGCGAGTTTCTCGACGAGTACCTGCGGACGATGCGGCACGGTCGGCAGGCGGTGGAGCGGGTGTTCTATGCCTGACACGGTCTCGCCCGCCTCACCGAGCGACGCCGACCCGCAGGCACCGACCGATCCGGCCTCGGCGGCTTCCGCGGCTTCCGCGGCTTCCGTGGCTTCCCCGGCCGACGTGCCGGACGCGGCGGCGGACCGGGCGGCGGCCGCGCGGGTGGCCGAGGAGCAGCGCGAGCCGGTGCCGCCCGCGGCCGCGCCGCCGGCGCCGTCTCCGGAGCGGGACCCGGCGCCACCGGTCACCGCGCCGGATCCGGACGCCGGGCCGCCCACGGCGGCGATGGGTGCGGCGACGGACGCCGGGCCGGACACGGCGGCGATGGGTGCGGCGACCGACGCCGGGCCGGACACGGCGGCGATGGGGGCGGTGGGGGGCGAGCCCACCGGGGTGCATCTGCGGTTGCCGGTCAGCGAGACCGGGCCGCAGCCGGCGCTGCGTCCCTGGGACGCGTTCGTCGCCCGGCTGCTGCCCGAGCCGCACCGCCTGCCGGTGACCGTCGCGTTCCTGACGTCGCTGCTGCTCGCGGTCGGATTCCTCTCGCTGCCGCTGGCCGGTACCGACCTGTCGGCCCAGGTCGCCCGTGGGCACTTCTTCGAGGAGCACGGGTTCGTCCCGATCGACTTCCGCTGGTACGGCGGCGTCTACCCGTTCGGGTACAGCGCGTTCACCGGTCCGGCCAACGCGCTCTTCGGCTCGCGGGGCGTCGGCGCGATCTCGGTCATCGTCTCCGCGGTCGCGTTCGCCTGGCTGCTCGCCCAGGTCGGCGCCCGACGTCCGCTCACGGCCGGCGTCCTCGGTGCCGTGACCGGCGTGTTCAACCTGGTCAGCGGCCGGACGACGTTCGCCATGGGTATCGCGCTGGGCATGCTCGCGCTGTGCGTGATCGCCGCCTCGGCGCACCGCTACCGGCCGCCGCCCGACCCGTCGGCCCACTGGGCCCGGGCCCTGCTCCGGCCCCGGGCGAGCTGGTGGGAGCTGGTGCTGGCCGGTTTCCTGGCCGCCGCGAGCACGGCCGCCAGCCCGGTCGCCGGGCTGTTCGTCGGGCTGTGCGGGGCCGCGCTGCTGCTCTCCGGCGTCGTTCCCGAGGGGCTCGCGCTCGGGGTCGGCACCGCGGTCGCGATGTTCGTCCCGACGTTCCTCTTCCGCGACGGCGGGGCCCAGCCGTTCAGCGAGGAGTCGATGAAGGTCTGCGTCGCCGCGTGCTTCGCGGTGGTGCTGCTGGTGCCCCGCCGGGGGTACCAGACCGTCCGGATCGCGGCCCTGCTCACCGCGGCCGGTGCGGCCGCGACCTACTACTCGCACAACCCGGTCGGCAGCAACGTCGTCCGGCTGTCGATGCTGTTCGCCGCGCCGGTGGTCGTCGCGGTCTCGACGCTCGACCGCCGGGTGCTCGTCGGCGTCGTCGCGCTGCTCTGCTGGTGGCAGCCGCCGCTGGTCGGGAGCGACCTCGCGTACGCCGGGGCCCGGGAGGCCAGCCGGCTGTACTTCCAGCCGCTCATCAACCAGCTGCAGGCCCGCGGCCCGGTGGGCCGCGTCGAGGTGGTTCCGCTGCGCGACCACTGGGAGTCCACCTACGTCGCGGACGTCGTCCCGATCGCCCGGGGCTGGGAGCGTCAGGTCGACGTGGACCGCAACCCGCTGTTCTACGACGACACGCTGACGCCGGCCACGTACCTCTCCTGGCTCTACGAGAACGCGGTCACGTACGTGGCGGTGCCGCGCGAGTCGAAGCTCGACCCGGCCGGGCGGGAAGAGGCCGCGCTGATCGAGGCGAACCTCTCGTACCTGCGCAAGCAGTGGGAGAACAGCGACTGGTCGCTGTACCGGGTGGTCGGCGGACCGTCGCTGGTGCCCTACCCGGGGCAGCTCGTGTCGTCGAAGGCGACCGGCGTGCGCTTCGCCAGCCCGGTCGCCACCGACCTGACCGTGCGCGTCCGCTGGTCGCCGTGGCTCACCCTGCGCGGGCCGGACGGCTGTATCGAGCCCGACGGCCAGTGGGTGAAGGTGCGGCTGCAGCGCGGTGGCCAGTACTTCTTGACCGGGACGCTCGACCGCCCCTGGCGCTCGCGCTGCTGAGCGGGCCGCCGGCCGGGCTGCTCGGCCGGCTGCTCAGCACGGCGCGGAGCGTGGCCGTGGTGGGGCCGGCGGTACAGGGGGTGGCTGCGGCGCTGAGGGCGGCGGGGGCAGTGGCGGTGTCGGGAGTGCCGGTGTGGGCGGTGCCGGTGGTGGGGGCGGCGGTGTCGGGGGTGGTGGCGGTGTCGGGGGTGGTGGCGGTGCGGGCGCTGGCGGCGGCTCGGGCGAGGGCTCGTGCGCGCTCGTTCTCGCCCGCGGCGGCGCAGGCCCGGCTGCGCCGGGACAGTGCCCACGCGATCGTGCGCCGGTCACCGGCCTCGTGCGCCCACTCCAGCGCCCGCCCCGTCCACAGGCTCGCGGCGTCGGCCTGCCCGGCGTCCGCATGGAGACCGGACGCCGTGACCGCGTAGCGGGCCGACAGCGACAGCAGGGCCGACCGCGTGGGCCCGGTCGCGGAAGCGACCAGCGCGGTGAGCGTGGCGAGGTGGTCGAGCACGGTGGGGAGCGCCGCCCGGGGACCGAGCAGATCGGCCGCGCGAGCCACCACCGACCAGTACCGCCGCAGGTAGGAGAGGGCATCGGCGACCGGGACCTCACGCAGACGCAGGCCCGTCGCGCTGGGCGGCGGGGTGGCCGGGGGAGCGGGCGCGGCGAGCGCCCGGCGGGCCGCGACGACCGCGCCGCCGGCCGCGAGCGCGACATCGCAGCGGCGGTAGAACTCGGCCGACCGGACGTCGCCGGACTCGGCGTTGGCGACGCTCGACCGGCTGTACCCGGAGCGCCGGGCCAGCTCACGCTGAGTGAGCCCGGCGCGGGCGCGATGGTGCCGCAGCACCGTGGCCAACCGGTGCGCGTCGGACACCGCCGACGTTCTGCCGCTACGCTCCACGACCCGGCCCCTCTCCGCCGTCGCTGTCCGGCTGTCCGTCCGGTGCCCGGCATCTTAGAAGCGCCGTCGGACATTTCCCCGGACAGACTTGGCTGGCCCCGAGCGCCGGAACCGCCGGCCCGCGACGGGGGAGAGACGTCCTGATGAGCGAGCACAACCCCTGGTTCGACGCCCGGCCGGCCGAGCCGCCGGACGCGGATCCGTGGCGGCTGCGTCCGCACGAGCGGAACCGCTGGCTGCTGGTGCGGGACGGCGATCCGATCGCGGTGCTCGGGGTGCTGGGCACCGGCGAGTGGTGGATCTGTCCGGTCGGGGAGGCGCTGCCCTGGCCGGAGACGTACTGGACGCGCGACGCGGCGGCCCGGGCGGTCATGCTCTGGTGGCGGTACCGGCGAGCGAGCGGAGGGTGAGCAAATCCGGTCGACCGGGCCGGGTGGCGTCGCTACGATGGCGCGGCCCTGGGCGGTCCGGGGCGCACAGGGTCGAGAAGGGCGAGAACGGTCCTCTCCGAACCGGAGATCGTCCGCCGCCTCCGCGCCGCCGGTTGCGTCTTCGCCGAGGACGAGGCGCACCTCCTCGTGGCCGCGTTCCGGTCGCCGGCCGAGCTGGCCGCCCGGGTCGGCCGGCGGGTCGCCGGGGTGCCGCTCGAGCACGTGCTCGGCTGGGCCGAGTTCTGCGGGCTGCGCATCAGCGTCGACCCCGGAGTGTTCGTGCCTCGGCACCGCACCGAGTTCCTGGTACGGCAGGCCGCGGTCCGGACGCCGCCGGGCGCCGTGGTCGTCGACCTGTGCTGCGGCTCGGGGGCGTTAGGCGTGGCGCTGGCGGCCGCGACCGAGGGCCTCGAGCTGCACGCGGTAGACATCGACCCCGCGGCGGTCCGGTCGGCGCGCCGCAACGTCGGGCCGCTGGGCGGGCACGTGTATCGGGGGGATCTCTACGCGCCGCTCCCGGGGAGGTTGCGCGGGCGGGTCGACGTGCTGCTGGCGAATGCGCCGTACGTGCCGACCGAGGAGATCCGGCTGCTTCCCCCGGAGGCCAGGGACCACGAGCACCGGGTCGCGCTGGACGGAGGAGCAGACGGCCTGGACGTGTTACGCCGGGTCATCGCGGACGCCGAGCGCTGGCTGGCCCCGGCCGGCGTGCTGCTGATCGAGGCCGGCAGGCACCAGGCCGCCGCGCTCGGCGAGCTGGTGGGGACGGCCGGCCTGCGCTGCCGGACGGAGTCGGCCGAGGACGCGCACGTGGTGATCGTGACCCGGTAACGCGGAAGGCCGCCGACCGCCGCTTCGGAGTGAAGCGGCGACCGACGGCCCGGCGACGTCCTGACGTGGACTCTGCCCGGCGTCACCGCCGGCCAGGAGCTACCGCTCGATCAGATGTCGTAGTACAGGGCGAACTCGTGCGGGGTCGGGCGCAGGCGCACCGGGTCGACCTCGTTGGCCCGCTTGTACTCGATCCAGGTCGAGATCAGGTCGGGGGTGAAGACGCCACCCTCGAGCAGGTAGTCGTGGTCGATCTCGAGGCGGTCGAGCACCTCGGGGAGCGAACCCGGAACCTGCGCGACCTCGGCCAGCTCGTCCGGCGGGAGCTCGTAGAGGTCCTTGTCGACCGGCGTCGGCGGCTCGATCTTGTTCTTGATGCCGTCGAGGCCGGCCATCAGCATCGCCGAGAAGGCGAGGTACGGGTTGGCCGACGGGTCGGGCACGCGGAACTCGATGCGCTTGGCCTTCGGGCTGCTCACGATCGGGATGCGCGTGCAGGCCGAGCGGTTGCGCTGCGAGTAGACCAGGTTGACCGGGGCCTCGTAGCCGGGCACCAGGCGCCGGTAGGAGTTCACGGTCGGGTTGGTGAACGCGAGCAGCGACGGGGCGTGCTTGAGCAGACCACCGATGTACCAGCGCGCGGTGTCCGAGAGACCGGCGTAGCCGACCTCGTCGTACATGAGCGGGTTGCCGTCCTTCCACAGGCTCTGGTGGGTGTGCATACCCGAGCCGTTGTCACCGAAGAGCGGCTTCGGCATGAAGGTGACGGTCTTGCCGGCGTTCCACGCGGTGTTCTTGATGATGTACTTGAACAGCATCAGGTTGTCGGCGGAGTGCAGCAGCGTCGAGAACTTGTAGTTGATCTCGGCCTGGCCGGCGGTGCCCACCTCGTGGTGACCGCGCTCGACCGTGATGCCCACCTGCTGGAGGTTGTTCACCATCGAGTCGCGCAGGTCGGCGTAGTGGTCGATCGGCGGGACCGGGAAGTAACCGCCCTTGTAGTTGGTCTTGTAGCCCCGGTTGCCGCCCTCTTCCTCGCGGCCGCTGTTCCACGCGCCCTCGACGGAGTCGACGTAGTAGAACGAGCTGTGCTGGTTCGTGTCGAACCGGATCGAGTCGAAGATGTAGAACTCCGCCTCGGCACCGAAGTACGCGGTGTCCGCGATACCGCTGCTGGCCAGGTACTGCTCGGCCTTCTTGGCGATGTTGCGCGGGTCGCGGGAGTAGGCCTCGCGGGTGAACGGGTCCGCGATGAAGAAGTTCAGCGCGATCGTCTTGTTGACCCGGAACGGGTCGACGAACGCGGTCGACACGTCCGGCAGCAGCAGCATGTCGGACTCGTGGATCTGCTGGAAACCACGGATCGACGACCCGTCGAACGCCAGCCCCTCCTCGATGATGTCCGCGTCGAACGACTCGATCGGAACCGTGAAGTGCTGCATGACACCCGGAAGGTCACAGAACCGGACGTCGATGAACCGAACGCCCTCGTCCTGGATGTACCGGAGTAGTTCGTCGGGCTGGGAAAACATCCATCCTCCGTCAGTGTGGGTCGCTTGCCACAACGTAGGAAGCGCCGGTTGCCTGCCAATGTCCCATCAGTTTCGCGGATGTTAACCGGGGTGACGGTCCGAAGGCAGGAGTGCCCATTTTCGGACAGCTTAGGACGAAGCAGCGACTCAGCGTAGTGCGGATAGGGTTCGGACGTGAGTGCGAGGACGACTGAGCTGCCCACCGGATCGTTCGGACGCCGGTTCGTGGCGTACCTGGTGGACGCGGTGCTGTGCGCGCTGGTCGCCGGTCTCTTCACGTACCCGGACCCGCCCGGGGGCTGGAGCACGCCGGTGTTCCTGGTGGCCTACACCGGGTTCGTCGGGCTGTTCGGCGAGTCGCCGGGGCTGCGGTTGCTCGGGCTGCGTGTCGAGGGTGTTGCCGACGGGCGCCCGATCGGCCTCGGCCGGGCGCTCCTCCGTACGCTGCTGATCATCATCGTGATCCCGGTGCTCGTCCCGTCCGGCGACGGGCGCCGCTACCACGACAAGGTCGTCGGCTCGATCGTCACGCGCCGCCGGTAGTTGCACACCCCCGCCCGGAGAGGGTGGGCGAGCAACCACGCACGGGCGGGCGGGACGATCCGGGCGTAATCGAACGCGCGCCGGTCGCGGAACGACCGGCGCCCGCCCGGCAGGCGTAAGAAAAAGGCTTTAACGCCCGCGGTACATTTGCTGCTTCGCGCCCTTCATGGCGCGGGCTGACTTGGGCATGGGGCCCTTGGGGATCGGCGGGCGGGCACCGCCCAGCCCCTGCAGGCGCTGCGCGACCTGACCGACCTGGCCCGGGGTCAGGTTCTTCGGGAGCTTCTGCAGGTGCGACTGCAGCTTCCGGATCGAGACCTTGTCGTCGTCCTCGCCCACGAGGACGTCGTAGACCGGCACGTCGGTCAGCACGCGGCTGACGCGCTTGCGCTCCTGGTTCACCAGCGGCTTGACGCGGTGCGGAGCGCCCTCCGCGAGGAGGATGACGCCCGGCCGGCCGACGACCCGGTGGACGACGTCCTGCTGCTGGCTGATCTGCACGGCCGGCGTGAATTTCCAGTTCTTCTGGTTACGGTTGCCCGGCATCGACTCGAGCACCGCCAGCGCCGCCCCGGGCTGCCCCTCGACCTGCGCGTACGTGGCCTTCTGGACCCGGCGGCTGAAGATGATGAGCGTGGCCAGGACCGCGATCAGCACGGCGAGCGGGACCAGCACCCACAGGCCGGTGAACCAGGCGACCCCGATGCCGATGAGCAGCGGCACGAGGAAGGCCACCAGCATCAGCGGAACGATCAGACGATCGTGCCCCCGGACGAACTGGAAAACCTGAACGATCTGTCGAAGCCGCTGGCGGAAGCCGACTTTCTCGGGGGTGGTGGAGGCCATAGCTCAAGTCTAGAGCGGCCTGTGCGTTCGTAGAACCGGGAGGTTGCGCCTCAGCGGCTCAAACGCCGGACTTCGGGAGCCGCGAACGCGGCGGCGGCCTCCCGGCGGTCTCGGGCTCGACGGGTGTCTTCGCTCATCGCCGCCCAGGCGTTCCGCCGCGCGGTGCGCTGACCCCCTTCGGGGAGCAGTGCGATCGCGGACGTGAACAGATGGCGGAGCGGCTCGACCGGAGTCACGTGCACCTCCTGCTTACTTTCCGTAGTTTCGCTTTGACGATCAGCAGCAAGCATTCTGCCGGACCGATATGTCTGACGTGTGTCCTCGGCATAACCGCACCGGGAAAGTCAGTGCGTCGCGGCCCGGGCCTCGATGGCCTGCTGGTAGAGCCGGCCGGCGCGGTACGACGAGCGCACCAGCGGCCCGGAGAGCACGCCGGCGAAGCCGATCTCCTCGGCCTGCTCGCGGAACGCGACGAACTCCTCCGGCTTCACCCAGCGCGACACCGGGTGGTGCAGCGACGACGGCCGCAGGTACTGGGTGATCGTGACCAGGTCGCATCCGGCGCCGTGCAGGTCGCGCAGCGCCTCGGTGACCTCCTCGGGCTCCTCGCCCATGCCCAGGATCAGGTTCGACTTGGTGACCAGGCCGGCGTCCCGGGCCTGCCGGATGACGTCGAGCGAACGCTCGTACCGGAAGCCGGGGCGGATCCGCTTGAAGATCCGCGGGACCGTCTCGATGTTGTGCGCGAAGACCTCGGGGGCGGCCTCGAAGACCTGGTTGAGGAGGTTCGGCTGCGCGTTGAAGTCAGGGGCCAGCAGCTCGACGCCGGTGCCCGGGTTGAGCTCGTGGATCTGGCGGACGGTCTCGGCGTAGAGCCAGGCGCCGCCGTCGGGCTGGTCGTCGCGGGCCACGCCGGTGACCGTGGCGTACCGCAGGCCCATCGCCTGGACGCTCTCGGCCACGCGGCGGGGCTCGTCACGGTCGAGCGCGACCGGCTTGCCGGTGGCGATCTGGCAGAAGTCGCACCGCCGGGTGCACTGGTCGCCGCCGATGAGGAACGTGGCCTCGCGGTCTTCCCAGCACTCGTAGATGTTCGGACAGCCGGCCTCTTCGCACACCGTGTGCAGGCCTTCGCGTTTCACCAGGCCCTTGAGCTCGGTGTACTCGGGGCCCATCTTGGCCGTCACGCGGATCCAGGATGGCTTGCGCTCGATCGGAGTCTCCGCGTTGCGAGCCTCCAACCGAAGAAGTTTGCGTCCTTCGGGCTGAACCGTCGTCACAGCCGAGAAGCCTACGCCGGATTGCGGTCGTGCTGACGGGCTGCGGAACGCAGGGTCGGGTTGGGTGGTCAAACTCACCTGTTTCGCTCGGCGGGGCCGAGCGCTAGTCGAGCGTGATCTCGACGCCGATCTGGCCCGGGCGGAGGCCGATCAGGCGCCCGATGCCGGCGGCGAGGGCGGCGAAGCGGAACTGCCAGCCGTACTTGGCCTTCATCGCGGCCTTCAGCGCGGGCATCTCGTCGCGACGGGTGACCCGGGCGTGCGCGGCGACCGGCTCGTCGAGCAGCGACCCGCCGCGCTCGCACGGCGCCACGGTCACCGCCGGGGTGTGCCGCAGCCGCTTCACCTTGCCCGAGTCGACGCCGGTCCAGACGAGCAGCTTGCCGCCGGACGGGGCGGCCCAGACCGGGGTGGGCACGGCGGTCCCGTCCCGGCGGAAGGTGGTCAGGCTGATGCACTGCTCGGCCGCGAGCGCGTCGAAGGCATCGGTGTCCATCTGGGACATCTAGCCACCCCCGAGTAGGACGGATACGGTCGGGTTTGCCTATCACGTAAGTGGCGAATCCGTCCGGCCCTTACCCCGGAGCGGGTTTCTCAAACCCCTCCGGCCAGCTGGGGGAGCCGCGGCTCGACGAGCCCGAGGACGTCGTCGATCGTCACCGTGCGCCCGAGTTCGAGGGAGAGCGACGTGACCCCGGCGTCGTGGATGCCACACGGGACGATGTTGCCGAACCCGGACATGTCGGGGTTGCAGTTGAGCGCGAAGCCGTGCATCGCCACCCGGCGGCTGACCCGGACACCGATCGCGGCGATCTTCCGGTCGGGGCCGCGCTCGTCGGCGAGCACCCAGACGCCGCTGCGCCCGGCCACCCGGGTCGTGGCCACGCCGAGGTCGGCGCAGACCTCGATCAGCATGCCCTCGATGCGCCGCACGTACGCGACGACGTCGAGCGGCCGGGGGAGCTGGACGATCGGGTACCCGACCAGCTGACCGGGGCCGTGCCAGGTGATCTCGCCGCCCCGGTCGACGTCGACCACCGGGGTTCCGTCGAACGGGCGGTCGGCGTCCTTGGTGCGCCGGCCCGCGGTGTAGACGCTCGGGTGCTCCAGCAGCAGGACCGTGTCGGGGATGTCGTCGGCGACCCGGGCGGCGTGCAGGCGGCGCTGCTCGTCCCAGGCCTCGTTGTAGTCGATGTGGCCCAGCCACCGGACGACGGTGGGCGCGGTCTCGAGCATCTCCGTCATGGTTCGGAGCGTACGCCGGGAGCGGCTCGTTGGAGCCGGGCCGGCGGAGGCGGGCGCCTGCAGCGGATCGGTGGCCCGGCCGGGTGAGCAACGGCCGGGCCACCCATCGCTACTGCAGGACGCCGGCCCAGCCGTGGGCGCGGGCGATCGCGCCGAGGGTCGAATCGTCGAGCGCGCCGAGCGCGTGGTGGTCGTTGCCGAGCCGGGCCGCGACCGCGCCAGCCAGCTCGCCGGCCCGGTACGGGGCCAGCTCGAGCAGATCGAGCGCGATGCGCCACCAGCCCGGGTCGGCGTCCGCGGCCAGCGGGCCGCCGCAGCGGTACCAGACGGCCAGCCCGTCGACGAGGTCGTCGCCGAGCCCGTCGGGGTCGGTGAGCCGGGCGACCGCGGCGACCGTGCGGGCCGCGCCGCCGTCCCAGCCGTCGAGGTGGCGCAGGACCAGCGGGTGCAGCGACGAGTCGCCGAGCGCGCCGGCCGCCTCGACCTCGAGGAGCCATACGTCGGACCGGCAGAGCGCGGCCCGGACCGCGGGCAGCGCGCGCGGATCGCGGCGCCGGGCCAGGCCGATCAGCGCCTCGCGCCGGGCCTCACCGTGCCGGTCGGTCAGCCGCGCGGCCAGCGCCTCGCGGACCGTCGCCCCGTCGACCTCGTCCATCTGCGTCCCGAGCCCGAAGCAGGCCCAGTTCCGCACGTCGCCGTCGGGGTCGGCGGTCAGGCTGATCAGCGCGTCGACCGCCAGCGGGGCGAAAGGGACGTTGATCTCCATCGCGGCCAGATGGGGGAGTGCACGGGCCACCGCGGTACGCACAGCCGGCGCGTCATGGTCGACGAGCCCCAACACGGGTCCGAACGCCGCGACCTCTCCGGCGGCGGCGTCGACGGCGCCCGCCAGATCGTCCGGCTCCGAGGTCGGGTCCCCGGCGAGTGTGGTGAGGTCCATGCGATCACCGTCCCCCGAACGCGAACGCCTTACACCGGAACGATCGCACTCTGCGGTCGAGAAGAGACTACGACGCGCCGTCACGTTTGTGTCCAGTCATCGCGGGTGCCTGTGGATGAATTCGTTTGTTGTGTGGCTGCTGTTTCGGCAGTCCGGCTCCGTGTCTTTCTGGTCGTCTTCGTCCTGTGGACGGTCGGCCCGCGATTCGTCGATCCGGCCTAGCGTCCGGCGCCATGAACGAGATTTCGCTGTCCGAAGTTCTCTCCCGGATCGACCGGCTGCGGTGCGGTGAGGCGGTCGCGCTGTTCGCCCCGCTGGCCGACGAACTGGCCGACGCGCACGAGCTGGGAGCGGCCCACCGGGCGATCAACGCGCACTCGATACGTCTCGGGGACGACGGGGTGTCCTTCGTGCCGTCACCGCGGGCCCGGAAGCGTCCGGCCGGCGTTCGTGCGCGGGCCGAGGACGTCGGCGATCTGGCCGGGGTGATCGCCGGTGCGCTGCTCGGCCGGGAGGTCGACCCGGACGGCTGGGCCGATCGCGCCGTCGCCCTCGGCGTCCCCACCGACCTGGTCACGGTGCTGGCGACGGCACTCTCCGGCCGGGCCGCACAGCGACCTACGGCGTACGAACTGGCCGCCGCGCTGCGGGCCGCGTGCGACCCGGTACCGCTCGACCGATTGCTCAGCCCAGCGCGTACCGAAGGGCCGAGTCCAGTGTCGGGTCGGTGAACGTGAAGCCGTGGTCGAGCAGGACGGACGGCACCGCCCGCTGCCCGGCGAGGATGCCCTCGTCGGCGAAGCCCCAGAGAGCCGCGCGCAACGCGAATGCGGGCACCGGCACCACGGCCGGCCGGTGCAGCTGGCGGGCCAGCTCGGCGGTGAACTCGGCGTTGGTGGCCGGCTCCGGGCCGGTCAGGTTCACCGGCCCGCGGACGCCGTCGTTCTCCAGCACGAACTGGATGGCCGCGACCTCGTCGCGCAGCGAGATCCAGGGCCAGTACTGCTGCCCCGAGCCGAGCTTGCCGCCGAGCCCCAGCGCGAACAGTGGCTTGATCCGGCCGAGCAGTCCACCCGACCGCGCCAGCACCAGGCCCGAGCGGATGTGGGCGACGCGCACGCCGGCCTCCTCGGCGGGCGCGGTCGCGCCCTCCCAGGTGCGGCAGAGGTCGGCCAGGAACCCGGCGCCGGCCGGCTCGTCCTCGCGCACGACCTGGTCGCCGCGGTCGCCGTACCAGCCCACCGCCGACGCCGAGACCAGCACCTTCGGCGGCTTCTCGGCCCGCGCGACCGCGGTCGCGATCGTCGTGGTGCCGTCGATCCGGCTGTCGATGAGCGTCCGTTTGTACCCGGACGTCCAGGGGCGGTCGCCGACCCCGGCCCCGGCCAGGTGCACGACCGCGTCCGCACCGGAGACGACGTCCGGCGCGAGGTCGTGCGCGGCCGGGTTCCAGCGCACCTCGTCGGACGCTCCGGGTTCGCGGCGCACCAGCCGGACCACCTCGTGCCCGTCCGCGCGCACCGCGTTGACCAGGGATGTTCCGATCAGGCCGCTGGCCCCGCTCACGACGATCCGCATGTCTGAATCCTCTCGCGCCCGCCGTCCTCCCGCGACTCGACACGAGAGGCCCGTCCCTTCCGGGACGGGCCTCGGGCGCCGGTACGGGTCAGGCGAGCCCGAGCTCACCCTCGAACGCGCCACCCTCGAGACGCTCCTTCATCGCGACGAGGAAGCGCGCGGCGTCCGCCCCGTCGACGATCCGGTGGTCGTAGGAGAGCGCCAGGTACACCATCGACCGCGGCGCGATGACCTCGCCGAGGTTGGGGTCGTTGATGACGACGGCCCGCTTGACGACCGCGCCCGTGCCGAGGATCGCCGAGTTCGGCTGGAAGATGATCGGGGTGTCGAACAGCGCGCCCCGGCTGCCGGTGTTGGTCAGCGTGAACGTCGCGCCGGCCAGTTCGTCCGGGCTGACCTTGTTGTTGCGGGTCCGGTCGGCCAGGTCGGCGATCTTCCGGGCCATCCCACCCAGGTTCAGGTCACCGGCGTCCCGCACGGTGGCCACCAGCAGGCCGCGCTCGGTGTCGACCGCGATGCCCAGGTGCTCGGCCTCCGGGTAGGTGACCGTGCCCTCGTCGAGGTTGAGCACCGAGTTGATCTGCGGGTACTGCTGCAGCGCCTCGACGGCGGCGACCGCGAAGAACGGCAGGAACGAGAGGTTCACACCGTGCCGGGCCTGGAAGTCGGCCTTGGCCTGCTTGCGCAGGTTGGCGATCTTCGTGACGTCGACCTCGACCACCGTGGTCAGCTGGGCCGCGACCTGCAGCGACTCGACCATCCGGGTCGCGATCACCTTGCGCAGGCGCGACAGCTTCTCGGTGCGTCCGCGCAGCGGCGACGGGGCGGCCGGGGCCTTCTTCGCGGCCGGCGCGGCTTTCTCGGCGGCCGGGGCCGCGGCCGGAGCGGCGGCCGGAGCGGCCGCGGCGGCCTTCTTGGCTTCGGCGGCGTCCAGGACGTCCTGCTTGCGGATCCGGCCACCGACGCCGGTGCCTTCGACGCTGCCCAGGTCGACGCCGTGCTCGGTGGCGAGCTTGCGCACCAGCGGGGTGACGTAGGCGCCCTGGCCGTTGTCGGACGCGGGGGCGCTGGACGCGGTGCTGGACTCGTCCGGGGCGCGCGAGGGCGCCGGGGCGGTCGCGGGCGAGGCGTCCTGCGGCGGGGTCGACTCGACCGCGGCGCGGGCGGGCTCCTCGCTCTCCTCGGCCGGCGGGTTCTCGGGCTGCACCGACTGCGGCTCGGGCGTCGGCTCGGACTGCGGCTCGGCCTTGGCGGCCGGGGCGGGCTCCGACTTGGCCGGCGCCGCGTCGCCGGAACCGATGACGCCGAGTTCGCCGCCGACCTCGACCGTGGCGTCTTCGTCGGCGGTGATGGAGAGGAGCGTGCCGGCGACCGGCGACGGGATTTCGGTGTCGACCTTGTCGGTCGAGACCTCGAGCAGCGGCTCGTCGACGGCGACGGTGTCGCCGACCTGCTTGAGCCAGCGGGTCACGGTGCCCTCGGTGACCGACTCGCCGAGCGCGGGCATCTTCACCGAGGTGTTGTCACCGCCGTCGGACGAGGGAGCGGCCTCGGCCTGGGGCGCCGGAGCGTCTTCCTCGGTGGAGGGAGCCTCGGAGGTCTGGGCCTCCTGCGCCTCCTGCGCCTCGGCCGGGGCTTCCTCGGCGGGGGCCTCTTCGGCCGGGGCCTCTTCGGCCGGGGCGGGCGACGAGGAGCCGGCGTCCTCGCCGGCGTCGCCGATGACGCCGAGTTCGCCGCCGACCTCGACCGTGGCGTCTTCGTCGGCGGTGATGGAGAGGAGCGTGCCGGCGACCGGCGACGGGATTTCGGTGTCGACCTTGTCGGTCGAGACCTCGAGCAGCGGCTCGTCGACGGCGACGGTGTCGCCGACCTGCTTGAGCCAGCGGGTCACGGTGCCCTCGGTGACCGACTCGCCGAGCGCGGGCATGGAGACGGAGGTCGGCATGGTCTGTGCGGCTCCTCAAACTATTTGATCGTTGACACGGCAGGTTTTGATTCCGCTTTAAGGGTGGGCGGGCGGGGGGTGCAGGGCTGGACCGTGTACGTGCAGAGGCTTCCCCGCCAGCGCGAGATGAGCCTCTCCGAGCGCTTCGGACTGCGTGGGATGGGGATGCAGGAGCGGCGCGACATCCTCGGGAAAAGCTTCCCAGTTGTAGATCAGCTGGGCCTCGGCCGCCAATTCACCCATCCGGCTGCCGACCAGATGGACGCCGAGCACCGGACCGTCCTTGGCGCGAAGGACGGTCACCGCGCCCGCGGCCCGCAAAATCGTAGCCTTGCCGTTCCCGGCCAGGTCGTACTGGACTTCTTCGATCTCGTAGCCCCGGGCCCGCGCCTCGGTGGTCGTGAGGCCGACCGACGCGACTTCCGGCTCCGAGTACGTGACCCGCGGGACGCCCGCGTAGTCGATCGGCGTCACCGGCAGCCCGGCCACCCGCTCGGCGACCAGGATCCCTTCGGCGAACCCGACGTGCGCCAGCTGAGGCGTCGGAATGAGGTCGCCCACCGCGGAGACCGTCGGGAGGTTCGTCCGGCACAACCCGTCGACCAGGACGTGACCCCGCTCGGTGGCGACGCCGGCCTCGGCGTAGCCGAGGCCCTCCGAGACCGGCCTCCGGCCGACCGCGACCAGCAACACCTCCGCCTCGAGCACGCTCTCGTCCTCGAGCACCACGCGGACGCCGTCCCCGGCGCGTTCGGCGCGCGCGAACCGTTTACCGGTGGAGAACCCGATCCCGCGTTTGCGGAACGCGCGTTCGAGCCGCCGGGAGGACGACTCCTCCTCGAGCGGCAGCAGCCGGGGGAGCGCCTCGACGATCGTGACGTCGGCCCCCAGGGAGCGCCAGGCGCTGGCGAACTCGACGCCGATGACGCCGCCGCCGAGCACGACCGCGCTGGCCGGGACCCGGTCGAGGCGCAGGGCGTGGTCGCTGGTGAGCACGTGCGTGCCGTCGATCTCCAGGCCGGGCAGCGTGCTCGGCGCCGAGCCGGTGGCCAGCACGACGTGCCCGCCCTCGTACGTGTCGTTCCCGACCTGGACGGTCGTCGGCGAGGTCAGCCGGCCGGTGCCCGCCACGACCGTGATGCCACGGCTCGCGACCAGGCCGGTGAGGCCCTTGTACATCTTCGCGACGACGCCGTCCTGGTAGGCGGTGACCGCGGCCAGGTCGACGCCGAGGAACTCGGCCTTCACCCCGAAGCGGGCCGCCTCGCGGGTGGTGTCGGCGACCTCGCCGGCGTGCAGCAGCGCCTTGGTCGGGATACAGCCCCGGTGCAGGCAGGTACCACCGAGTTTGTCCTTCTCGACGAGGACGACCGAGAGGCCCAGTTCGGCGGCGCGAAGCGCACAGGAGTAGCCGCCACTGCCACCGCCGAGTACGACGATGTCGTGCGCTGGCCGACCTCCGCCCACTACGTCTCCTGCGCTCCGTCCGACGATCCCGCCCAATCTTGTCACTCGGCGGATCCGGGGCGCGACGTGGGGCTGTTCCGGCACGACGAGTCCGCAGGTCGTGCCGGTTGCCTACACTTGAACGAAGGAGGTGGCCGGTGTGAGTTGGTTACGCCGCAGCAAGAGCACCCGGCCGGGCACGCCGCGCGGTGCGCAGCGCGAAGACCTCGCGCACCTGGAGGAGTTCGCCCGCACCCGGCGGGGCGTCGAGGCCTACGTCGAGCCGCAGACGAACGTCACCGCGATGACGGTCATCCTCATCGCCGCCGACGGCGAGTGGACCCGACGCCGGATCGGCAGCCCGGACGACGCCCGCAAGCTCGGGCAGCGCCTGAACATGCCGGTCTACGACGTCGCCGCGGTCGGGTACCCCAACCGCATGCGCGAATGGAGCCGACGCAACAAGGCCTAGCCGTGTTCGGCGATGTCTTCCACGAGCGCGAGAAGCGTGCGCAGGGGGACGCCGGTGCCGCCCTTCGGGGTGTAGCCGTGCGGGGTCTTCGTGTTGTACGACGGTCCGGCGATGTCGATGTGCACCCACTCGACGCCGTCCGGGATGAACCGCGACAGGAACGACCCGCCCTGCAGCATATGCCCGGCCCGGTCGAAGCCGGCGTTGATCTGGGTCACGTCGGCGATCGCCGAGTCCATGCCCGAGCGCACCTCGTCCGGCAGCGGCATCGGCCACATCGGCTCGCCGGTGCGCCCACCGGCGTCCTTGATCCGCGCGCTCAGGTCGGCCGAGCCCATCACGCCGGAGATCCGCTCGCCCAGCGACACGACCTGGCCGCCGGTGAGCGTCGAGGTCTCGACGATGTAGTCGGGGGAGTCCTCGGCCGCCCGCGCGATCGCGTCGGCCAGGATCATCCGGCCCTCGGCGTCGGTGTTGAGCACCTCGACGCGGGTGCCGCCGTACATCGTCACGACGTCGCCCGGGCGGTAGGCCGATCCGGACGGCATGTTCTCGGCCATCGGCACGTACGCGGTGACCTTCACGGCCGGCTGCAGCTGGGCGATCGCGGTCATCGTCGCGACGACGACGGCCGCGCCGGACATGTCGCTCTTCATGTCCTGCATGCCCTGGGCCGGCTTGATCGAGATGCCGCCGGTGTCGAACGTGATGCCCTTGCCGACCAGCGCGACGCTCTTCGTGCTTTCCGGCGGCGTCCAGGAGATCCGGACCAGCTGCGGGCCCGCGGCCGACCCCAGCCCGACGGCCAGGATGCCGCCGTAACCGCCGGCCACCAGGGCGTCCGTATCGAGCACTTCGACCTCGAGGCCGGCCTCGACGGCGGCCGCCGCCGCCTGGGCGGCGAAGGTCGGCGGGCGGAGGTCGTTCGGCGGGGTGTTGATCCAGTTGCGGGCCAGCCGCACCGCGTCGACGACCGCCTTAGCGCGGTCGGTCTCGGTCTGCAGTTCGACGTCCCCGCGGCCGGTCGCGTCGGCCAGGTAGACGATCTCGCGGACCGGCGGACGGTAGGTGGGAGCGAGCTCGCTCTTGTACTGGACGAAGTCGTACGCGGCCAGCGCGGCGCCCTCGAGGACAGCCTGGGTGAGCGTCGGGTCGGCGTCGACCAGGGCCAGGCCGACGCGATCGGTGCCGGTCAGCGCGCGGATCGCGGCGCCGGCGGCCCGGCGGTAGTTCTCGTGCGGCTCCGGGCTGCCCGGCTTCGGCTCGACCGGGCCGAGGCCGACCGCGGCCACGACCGGGGCGGTGGTGGCGCCGAGCGTGGCGACCTTGACGACCTCACCGGCGACGCCGTTCGCGCCGAGCCGGGCCAGCACGTCGAGCAGCCGGCCACCGAGCGCCGCGTCCACGGCGACCGCGCCGGGACCGAGACTGAGCTGCTCACCGTCACGATGAACGCCGATGATGACGGCGTCGACCTCCGCGTCGACGGCGCCGGCGGCGGAGACGGTAAGCACGGCTGCCTCGGTGGGACGCGTCATTCTCGCTCCAGAGCTTGTCCTGCGGTGACTCGGCGATGCTACGGCGCGGCACCCGGGTCGGGTACGGCAGACCCTGGCGGTACGTTCGCCAGCATGACCAGCAGCGACCCGAGTGGCCACGACGCCGCGCCCGCAAACGCTCCTGATTCGCCCGGCCTGCGGCGTTCCCCGCTGCACGACCGGCACGTCGCGCTCGGCGCGAAGTTCGCCGAGTTCGGCGGCTGGGAGATGCCGCTGCAGTACACCGGCGTGATCGACGAGCACACCGCGGTGCGCACCGCGGTCGGGGTCTTCGACGTCTCGCACCTGGGGAAGGCGCTGGTGTCCGGGCCCGGGGCGGCGGAGTTCGTCAACGCGTGCCTGACCAACGACCTCGGGCGGATCGGGCCGGGGAAGGCGCAGTACACGCTGTGCTGCGAGGAGTCCGGTGGGGTCGTCGACGACCTGATCGCCTACTACTACGCCGACGACCGGGTCTTCCTGGTGCCGAACGCGGCGAACACGGGCGCGGTCGTTGCGCTGCTGGCGGCGGCGGCTCCTGCGGGGGTGACCGTGGCGGACCAGCACACGGAGTACGCGGTGCTCGCGGTGCAGGGGCCGCAGTCTTCCGCGCTGCTCTCGTCGCTCGGGCTACCGGCCGACCACGACTACATGGGTTTCGTCGAGGCCGAGCACGAAGGTGTGCCGGTGATCGTCTGCCGGACCGGGTACACCGGTGAGCACGGGTACGAGTTGCTGCCGCTCGCGGCGTACGCGGAGCCGCTGTGGGACGCGCTGCTCGGAGCCGGAGCGGCGCTGGGGGTGCGTCCGGCCGGGCTGGGGGCGCGGGACACGCTGCGGACCGAGATGGGATACCCGCTGCACGGGCAGGATCTCTCCCGGGAGATCAGCCCGGTCCAGGCCCGGAGCGGGTGGGCCGTCGGCTGGAACAAGCCGGCCTTCTGGGGACGCGAGGCGCTGCTGGCCGAGAAGGCGGGTGGCCCGCGACGCCGGCTGACCGGGCTGGAGTCGCTGGACCGGGGCATCCCCCGCCCGGGAATGGCCGTCCTGGACGCCGACGGCGCGGCGATCGGCACCGTCACGTCCGGCACGTTCTCGCCGACGCGCAAGGTCGGGATCGGGCTGGCGCTGCTGGACACCGCGTCCGGTGCGTCGGCCGGCGACGAGGTGACGATCGACGTGCGCGGACGCCGGTCGCGGGTCCGGGTGACCGAGCCGCCGTTCGTTCCGTCACACGTGCGCTGAGGGCCGAACCCGGCGAAAGCCGCGGGCGTTGTGTGTTCGCGAGGGGTTCACCGGGTACCGCCTCGCGGGGGCACGTCGGGCCTTGGGCGCGGCGTAGCCTTGAGCTGAATCCCTGGAAATCGACCGTTTCGACCTGCCTGAGGCGAATGTCCGAGCCAACTCTTCCTGCCCGTCCTGACCCGTCTCGCCGGAACGTTTCTCCGGACGTTCCGTCGGCGTCCTCGCCGGCGCCGGACAGACCTGATGAGGTGCCGTCGGCCGCTTCGTCGGCGGCTCTGGAGGAGCCGACGACCCGCTCGATCGACTCGTTGGACCTTCCGCCGCTCCCGCCGCTGGGGGCACCGAGCGCTCCGTCGGGAGCGGTGCCGGCGTCGGGTCCGTCCGGTGCGTCGGCACCGGCGTCGGCCTCGTTGCGCGCTGCGCCGGAGGCGGAGGCGTCGCTCGGCGCTGCGCCGGAGGTTGCCGAGGCCGGCTCGGCGTCCGTTGAGGCCGGGGACCGTGCGGCGGCGGCCGGGGTCGGCGAGGTGTCGGCGGAGGCTGACGCGGAGGCGGCTGAGGTAGAGGCTCGGCGGTCCGTGCTCGGCGAGGCGGCGGCCGAGGCGAAGGCCGGTCCGTCGGCTCTGCCGTCCGCGCCGAGCGCGGCCCCACGGCCGACGGATGCGTCGACTGCCGCGTCGCCGACGCGGCCCGCAGAGGCCAGGACGGCGGCGGGCTCCCCCGAGACCGGGTCGGCGGCCCGGCCGAGCGCGACTGAGCCCACGGCGCGGCCCGGCGGCGCTGCGTCTGGGACGCGGCCCGGCGGGATTGGGTCCGCGGCGCAGCCCGGCGGGGTCGAATCCGTGGCGCAGCCGAGCGGCACTCAGGCTGCGGCGCGGGCCGGCGAAAGCGACGTCGGCGCGGCTGGGAGGCTCGGTGCGGGTGCGGCCGGGGCGCCGCGCACCGGGAACGAATCCGTTGCGCAGTCGAGCGGGCCTGGGCTAGCGGCGCAGCCGAGTGCGAGTGCGCTGGCAGGAGAGCCGAGCGGGGCTGAGACTGCGGCGCGGGCCGACGGGGGCGAGGCGGCCGGGGCCGGGCGGCCCGCTGAGGGCGCCGGCGGGGTGCCGCTCACTGGCACCGAGTTCGGGTCCGCGGCCGAAGCCGCGACCGGCTATCTGGGATCTGCGGCGGGTGGCGGTCGCCCCTACGGCGCGGCCCGCCCGGGCGGCACCGGCGTGGGCGCCCACGGCGTGCGGTCCGACGCTTCGGGCCACCCCGCGAACCCAGCCGGCGTGGGCGGCTACGGTGTCCGCCCCGATGTGGGCGGCGCCGGCGAATACGGCGTCCCCGCGACCGGCCCCGGCGTGCCTCCCACCGCCCCCGGCACGGACACCCCACACGGAGTGGCCGCCACCGGCGTACCCGCCACCGGCCCCGGTGGGTCTCCCACCGGCCTCGGCGTTCCTGCCACCGGCACCGGCTCCGCCCACGGCGTGCCCGCTACCGGCCTCGGACACGACCTGCCCGCCACCGGAACCGGCCCCGGCGGGCCTGCGGCCGGCCGTGGCGGGCCTGCTACCGGCAGCGCTACGTCGGCGTACGGCGGCGGGTTCGGCGCAGCGGCCAACGGCGCCGGCTACGGCGCCCGCGCCACTGGCGTCGGGACGGGCTCGTACGGCGGCGGGCCGATTCCCGCGTCCGAGGTGCCGGACGCCCTCCGGGGGCCCGAGAGCGAGAAGGAGGAGCCGAAGAAATTCCTCGGCATCTCCGGCCCGCAGGTCCTGGCCGGCGCGATGGCCGCCTCGACGTCCGCGGTCGCGGCGTCCTACCTCGGCGTCGCCGGCACGGTAGTCGGCGCCGGGCTCGGCAGCGTCATCGCCACGGTCACCACGGCGGTCTACCAGAAGTCGATCCAGCGCTCCAACAAGGTGCTGGCCAAGGTCGTGACCACCACCGTCGGCGGCAAGACCGAGAGCCTCGACGGGATGCTCCACGCCGGTCGCGACTCCTCGAGCGTCGCCCCCGACCCGCACCTGCCGGACGTCTCCCAGGTCGGCCGTGGCCTCCCGGACCCGCACCTGGCCGAGCACCATCCGGCCCCGCCCCACCCAGCTGAGCACCATCCGGCTCCGCCGCACCCGGCCGAGGGCGAGACGCACGTACTCGGTGCGGTCGGGCGGGACGAGACCGCACTGATGCCGTCGGTCACCTCGACGTACGGCTCGGCCCCGGTCACCCCGCCCATCGCATCCCCTCCCGTTACGCCTCCGCCCGACCGGCCCGCGGGACGGGTCTACGGTGGAGGACCCTCCTGGTACTCCGACATGCCGTGGAAGCGCATCGCGGTGGCTAGTGCGACCGTGTTCCTGCTGGTCATGGGCATCATCACGGTGATCGAGGTCGTCACCGACCGGACGGTCGCGGAGGCCGTCCGCGGCGAGCAGGGCAAGGGCACGACCGTGGGGCGGATCGTCGGGAACGACAAGACCGCGCCGTCGCCGTCGCCGACTCCGACCGAGACGACGAGCGAGTCGCCGACCCCGACCGACAGCCCGTCGGACCAGGTCAGCCCGTCGGACGAGACGTCCGAGAGCCCGAGCGGCGAGCCGTCGAACTCGGCCGAGCCGTCGGACAGCGGAGCGCCGTCCGACGGGGCGTCGGACGCGCCGCTCCCGCTCCAGACGCAGGGCGACAGCGCCACTTCGGCGCCGGTCGTGCCCGAGCCGATGGAGGGCTCGATCGAGACGACCCCCAGCGCCAGTCCGCTCGGCTGACCCGCCCGCGACGCCTCGCCTGCGGGCGGGGCGTCAGCGGGTGAGGGTCAGCGAGAGCGACCAGGGCTGGATCACCAGGACGACCAGCGCCGCGGTCGTCGACACCTCGCAGGCCGCACCGAGGACGTCGCCGGTGATTCCGCCGAAGCGCCGGACGCAGTGGCGCACTAGGGCCCAGGCCACCACGAGCCCGGCCGCGACGGCGAGCGGCCCGCGCCAGACGGTGGGGCCGCCGACGCCGGTGGCGACCGCGGCCAGCGCGACGACCACCAGCGTCGTGAGTCCGACCGTGACCGGGGTGAGCGTCTCGGCCACGAGCGCGCCGAGGCCGGACGGGCGCGCGGCCGGGACGCCGACCCGGCAGGCCCAGGTCACCGCGAGTCGGCCGGTGGCCGCGCCGACCGCCGGGAGCAGGAGCGCTGGAAGTACCGCGTGGGTGCCGGCGACGACGGCGAGGCAGCCGACCTGGGTGACGGCCACCAGGATCATCGTGATGACCCCGAACGGGCCGATGTCCGGCGCTTTCATGATCGCGAGCGCGCGGTCGGGGTCGCCGTAGCTCCCGAGGCCGTCGGCGGTGTCGGCCAGGCCGTCGAGGTGCAGGCCGCGGGTCACCAACGCCAGCATGCCGACGCCGAGTGCGCCGGCGACCAGCGCCGGGATGCCGACGATGAGCGCGATCAGGAGCACCAGGCCGGCGGTGAGGCCGATGCTCGCGCCGACGAGCGGAGCGAGCAGCATGGCGCCGCCCGCCGTGTCGCGGTCCATCCGCCGCGCCCGGACCGGCGCCACCGACAGCAACGAGAACGCGAGCCGCCCCCACTCACCCACCGCCCGGCGCCGCCCCTCTCCCGCCGTCGAGCCCCCGCCCAGGCCCCGCCCCCTCCGCCCCGCCCGTGCTCTCGGGTTCGCCCGAGCTCTTGGGTCCGCCCGTGCTCTCAGGGCCGCCGGTGCTTTCCGGCCTGCGCGCGCTTTCCGGCTCCGAGGCCGGAGCTTGATCGGACGCCACCGCCGGGCGCTTCACAGCCGCCCGATCTACCGCAGCCACCTCGCCCGCCGCTTCTGACCCGGCGGTCGCCTCCGACCCGGCGCCCCCCGCCCCGGTCATCCCGGCAGCCCCGGTCACCCCGGCCGACGCCCCCGTCCCGGCCGGCTCCCCGCCGTCCGCCGTCCCGGCCGGCTCCCCGCCGTCCGCCGTCCCGGCCGGCTCCCCGCCGTCCGTGGGCTCCCCGCCGTCCGTGGGCTCCCCGCCGTCCGCCGCCCCGGTCGCCGAGGCGGCGGAAGCCGCTGCAGCGCGCTCCCCAGCCTCAGCGAGTCCGGAAGGCTCAGCGCCTCCGGCCGGGACCTCCTCCGCGGCAGGCTCCTCCGGGGCCCGGGCGCCGGCCTCGTACCCCCCGACCCCGCCGATCACATCGCCCTCGTCGACGTGAACCTCGGGCGCCTCCTCGACCACCTCCGGCTCCGCGGCCGGCTGGGGCGCGGCCAGCGCCAGCTCGATCGCAGCCGACAGGACCGGCAGCGCCAGCAGCGCCCCGGCGCCGTCGCCGAGCCGCACCCCCAGATCGACCACCGGCTTCAGCCGAAGGTCACCGAACGCCTGGCGCTCGGCCGCCCGGCCGGACGCGTGCGGCACGCACCACCAGGTGCGGGCGTCCGGGGCCAGCGCGCGGGCGACCAGCGCGGCCGCGGCCGCGCCGACGCCGTCGAGCAGGGCGGGCGTGCGCCGGGCCGCGGCCCGGACCAGGAACCCGGCCGCGGCCGCGAGGTCGGCCCCGCCGCCGATCGCGAGCAACCGGCGGGTCGCGAGCGTCGCCGCCGCGGCCGACACCCGGTGCAACCCGTCGCGGATCGCGGCGCACCGCTCGATCCACAGCGCATCCGGCACGTGCGGGTCGAACCCGAACGCCTTCACCGGCTCGACCTCGCACAACGCGCCGATCACCACGGTCGCCGGCACGATCGCCGACTCGGTCAGCACGGCCGGGATCACCAGGTCGGCGCCCGCGTCGACCTCCTCGTCCGCGACCAGCGCGCCGACTTCGAGCGCCGCCTCGACCTCGGCCGCGGTCAGCGGATCTTCGACCGCGACCGCCGGGCTGCCCGCCCGGACGCGCCGCGCCGAGACGTCGCCCGGCAACTCGTCGCCGGCCAGGCCGACGTCGACCAGACGGACGGAGACGTCGGAACGGCGGGCCAGCAGGGGGAGCGCGCCCTCGCCGAGCAGCAGCGCGCGGGCGGCCTCGGCGCCGTCGGTGACGCCGTGGTCGGCGGCGAACACCACCAGGCGGACGCGCCGGAACGGCGTGGGGCCCTCGCGGACCGACCCGACCCAGCGGACGAACCCACCCAGCGCACCGGGTGCGGCGCCCCAGCCGGTGAGCCGGGCCTCCGCGGCCTCGCCCGCCACCCAGTCGGCCGCAACCGGCGTCAGGCTCTCCACCAACGACCCAATTTCCGGCGACCCAACTTCCGGCTCAGTCACGTCAGGAGGCTATCCGGCCCGTCCGACAACAGGAGCCCCCGCCCGGCCACGACCAGCACCGAACGGTCGCAGACCGCGGCCAGCCGCTGGTTCAGCGACCCCTGGGCGTCGACGAACACCCGTCCGGACCGGGTGGCCGGCACGACCGTCCAGCCGACCTCCGGGCTCACCAGCACGACGTCCGCCCGGCACCCGGCCACCGCGGCCACCAGGTCCGAGACGGCCTCGCCCACCGCTGCGAAAGGGTCCGGAAGCTCCCAGGCCGCCGCCGCGTCGAACGCTCCGACCAGCCAGTTCCCCACGTCGTCGACCAGCAGCACCGACCCGGCTCCGGCCGCGCGCAACTCGGCCGGGAG
Source organism: Cryptosporangium phraense (assembly GCF_006912135.1). NCBI lineage: Bacteria > Bacillati > Actinomycetota > Actinomycetes > Cryptosporangiales > Cryptosporangiaceae > Cryptosporangium > Cryptosporangium phraense. The sequence goes on from NZ_VIRS01000008.1 coordinate 182,374, forward strand.
CTCGGCCGGGCCGCCGCCGACCTCGACCGTCTCCCAATCCGACGGTCGGCGCGACCGGTGCGCGGCCAGACGGGCCGCCCAGTCGGCGTCACCGGGACGGGCCGGCGACGTCGCCAGGTACCGCACCGGACCCGGACCGGCGAGCCGCTCGGCCCAGCCGGACTTCCCGGAGCGGATTCCGCCCAGCACGAGCGTGCGCAACGGTCCCTCCGATGTAGGTTCTGGACATGACGTGGCAGTGGCGATACCAGGGCAACACCGGCGGCGGCGAGCTCGGCGAGGTCTCGGAGGAGTTCCCGAGCCAGTCCGATGCGGAGAGCTGGCTCGGCGAGGAGTGGCGCCAACTGTCCGCCGCCGGCGTCGACCAGGTCACGCTGGAAGAGAACGGCCGCGTCGAATACGCGATGCCGCTGACGAACGACTAGACCCGCCGTTGGGGCGAGCGGGTCAGGGCCGGGTCGCGCTCGATCACCGGGTCGAGCACCTCGTCGATCGCCTTCAGCAGCGACGCGTCCAGGCGCACGCCGGCCGCCTTCACGTTCTCGGTGACCTGCTCGGGCCGTGACGCCCCGATGATCGCGGCCGACACGTTCGGGTTCTGCAGCACCCAGGCGACCGCGAGCTGCGCCATCGACAACCCGGCCTGGTCGGCCAGCGGCGCGAGCTGCTGCACCCGGGAGAGAACGTCGTCGTTCATGAACCGGGAGATCATGTCGGCGCCGCCCTTCTCGTCGGTCGCCCGCGAGCCCGACGGCAGCGGCTGACCCGGCTGGTACTTGCCGGTCAGCACGCCCTGCGCGATCGGCGACCAGACGATCTGCCCGAGCCCCGCGTCCTCGGACGCCGGCACCACCTCGGCCTCGATGACCCGCCAGAGCATGCTGTACTGCGGCTGGTTCGAGATCAGCGGCACGTGCAGCTCCCGGGCCAGCGACGCGGCCCGCGCGATCTCGTCCGCGCGCCACTCCGACACCCCGATGTAGAGCGCCTTGCCCTGCCGGACGACGTCGGCGAACGCGAGCATCGTCTCCTCGAGCGGCGTCTCGTGGTCGAACCGGTGGGCCTGGTACAGGTCGACGTAGTCGGTGTTCAGCCGCTTCAGCGACAGGTCGATGCCCTCCAGGATGTGCTTCCGGGAGAGGCCGCGGGCGTTGCGCCCCTTCCCGACCGGGAAGTACACCTTCGTGAACAGCTCGTAGTCGGCCCTGCGCACGCCTTCCAGCGCCTTGGCCAGCACCTTCTCGGCGCGCGTGCCCGCGTACACGTCTGCGGTGTCGAACGTCGTGACCCCGGCGTCGAGCGCGGCTCGGACGCACGCGATCGCCGCGTCTTCCTCGACCTGCGAGCCGTGGGTGAGCCAGTTGCCGTAGGCGATCTCGGAGATGTACAGCCCGGAACGACCAAGGGTGCGGAATTCCATGGCTCGAAACGCTACTCTCGACGCCTGCCGGCCGTCGGCGGGCATCCACAGGGTGCGCGGCGTGGTGGCTCATCCGAGCTCATCACCCCGAGGAGAGACCTGTGTTCGTCGCCCTGGTCAGGGCCGGCTTCCGACGTCATTCCACCTACCGGCGCGCTGCGCTGGCCTCCGCCGCCACCAATTCGATGTTCGGGTTCCTGCGGACGTACATCCTGCTGGCCGCGGTCACCGGCGCCGGCGGCACCGCGGCCGGGTACGACCCGGCGTCGATCGCGATGTACGCCTGGGCCGGTCAGGGGTTGCTCGGAGTGGTCGAGCTGTTCAGCTGGACCGAGGTCGCCGACCGCATCCGCACCGGCGAGATCGTCAGCGACCTGCAGCGTCCGGTGGATCCGCTGCTCGCCTACCTCGCCGTCGACCTCGGCCGCGCCGGGTACGCGCTGCTCGTCCGTCTGACGGTCCCGATCGCGATCGGCGCCCTCTTCTTCCCCCTCCGGTGGCCGACGTCCGGTTGGACGTTCCCGCTGCTCGCGGTATCCGTCCTGCTCGCGACGACGGCCAGCTTCGGCACCCGCTACCTGTTCAACCTGCTGACGTTCTGGTGGCTGGACCCCCGCGGACCGAACACGCTGTGGCTGTTCGGCGGGACGCTGTTCTCCGGGCTGGCGCTGCCGATCGGGTTCTTCCCCGGCTGGGCGCAGACCGCGCTGTGGTGCACACCGTTCCCGTGGATGCTGCAGGCACCGCTCGACGTCCTGCTCGAACGGGGCGACCCGCTGCGCCTGATCGCCGGCGGAGCGGCCGCCACCACCGCGGTGCTCGCGCTCGGCTACGTCGTCGAGCGGGTGGCCCTGCGACGGCTGGTGGTGCAGGGTGGCTGACGCCTATCGGCAGCTCTTCGCGGCCCAACTCCGGGGCCAGCTCCAGTACCGGGTCTCGTTCGGCGTCGACCTGCTGCTGAACGCGGCGATCACGGTGATCGACGTGCTGATGGTGCTGACCGTCTTCCGCGTCACGCCGTCGCTCGCCGGGTTCGACCTGCGGGACACGCTCGTCATCACCGGCACCGCCACGCTGTCGTTCCAGATCGCCGACGTGGCGGTCGGGAACCTGGAGAAGCTCCCGTTCTACCTGCGCACCGGCCTGCTGGACGCGGTTCTGCTGCGTCCGTTGTCGGCCTTCGGCCAACTGGTCGTGCTCGACTTCCAGGCCCGCCGGGCCGGCCGGATGGTGCAGGCCTCGGTCGTCTACGGGCTCTCCCTCGGCCTCGCCGGCATCAGTTGGACGCCCGGCCGCGTGCTGTTGGCGGTCACCGCGCCGATCGGAGGCGCGATCTGCTACGGCGCGATCTTCACGACCGGAGCCGCGGCGATGTTCTGGCTCATCGATGGCTCGGAGGTGGCCAACATGTTCACGTACGGCGGGCGGGACTTCGCCAGCTACCCGATGCCGATCTACGGCCCGCTGTTCGGCCGGGCGTTCGGATTCGTGCTCGGGCTGGCCGCGGTCGGGTACTTCCCGGCGCTGGCGCTGCTGGGGCGGACGGATCCGCTGGGGACGCCCGGCTGGCTCCACTGGTGCGCGCCGCTCGTCGGGGTGCTCTGGGCCGGGGTCGCCGCCGTCGCCTGGCGCTTCGGCGTCCGCCACTACCAGAGCACCGGCTCATGATCGTCGAGGCGCGGGATCTCCGGAAGGAGTTCGTCGTCCGGACGAAGGCCGGGCGGTTCCGCCGGACGCGGCGGACCGTGGCCGCGGTCGACGGGGTGGACCTGGGGATCGAGCCGGGCGAGATGGTCGGGTACCTCGGGCCGAACGGGGCCGGGAAGTCGACGACGCTGAAGATGCTGACCGGGATCCTCGTGCCGTCGGCCGGGCACGTGCGGGTGTGCGGGCTCGCGCCGGTACCGGAGCGGACGCGGCTGACCCGGCGGATCGGCGCGGTGTTCGGTCAGCGGAGCCAACTGTGGTGGGATCTGCCGCTCGCCGACTCGTTCGCGCTGCTGCGGGCGGTGTACCGGGTCGGTGCGGCCGACCACGCGCGCCGGCTCTCCGAGTGCGTCGAGCTCCTGGAAATGGAGCCGTTCCTCCGGACGCCGGTCCGGCAGCTGTCGCTGGGCCAGCGGATGCGGGGCGAGCTGACCGCCGCGCTCCTGCACGACCCGTCGCTGTTGTTCCTGGACGAGCCCACGATCGGGCTCGACGTCGTCAGCAAGGAGGCCGTGCGCGGGTTCCTGGCTGAGCTGAACCAGCGCTACGGGACGACGCTCGTGCTCACCACGCACGACCTGGCCGACATCGAGCGGCTGTGCGGGCGGCTCGTGGTGATCGATCACGGCCGGGTCGTGCACGACGGCACGCTGGCCGCGCTGCACGCCCGCTACGGCTCGCGGCGGCGGCTCGTCGTCGAGCTCGACTCGCCCGGCCCGCCGTTGAGCGTCCCCGGAGCGTCCACCGAGGTGGTGGAGGCGGAAGGACGGCGGCAGACCCTCGCCCTCGACGGCCCGCTGCCCGCGGTGGTGGCGGCCGTGGCCGCCGCCGCACCTCTCCGAGACCTCCGCGTCGTGGAACCCGCCATCGAAGACGTGATCCGGAAGCTGTGGTCCTAGACCTTGTCGCCGACCTTTACCTGGGGCGACGGCGAGCGCATGCGACGGAACTGGACGCTGCGCATGACGCCGTAGAAGCTCAGGCTGCCCAGCTTGTCGGGCGCGTTCGGGAACCGCTCGCGGACGTTCTTCCGGATCAGGCGCGAGATCAGGAAGACGTCGGCGAGGATCGCGACGATCAGCAGCAGCCACAGGATGTTCGCCCCGAACCGCACCGGAGCCGGCCACTGCGGCTGCGAGAACAGCAGCACGGCCAGCGCCCCGATCAGGAAGTACGAGCCGACGTTGCGCCGCGAGTCGATCAGGTCGCGGACGAGCCGCCTGACCGGCCCCTTGTCGCGGCCGGTCAAGTACTTCTCGTCGCCGCGGCGCATGCCCTCGTACGCGGCCGACCGCTCCTCGCGCATCTTCGTGCGCATCGCGGCCTTGGCTTCCTTCTTGTCCGTCGGCGCCGACGTCATCGCCCGCGGACGGCTGTTCGCGGTGCGCTTCGGCGTCGGCGCGCCCTTCGGGGCGGTGTAAGCCCGGCCCGAGGGCTGGATGACCGGTTCGACCGTCTCCGGGACGTCCTCGGAGGCGGGGGCGGACTTTCGACGGAGGAGGCTCACCTGACCAGCGTATCGGCCGGTCGAGCGGTTCATCCGGGCAGCGCCAGCATTTGATCCAGCGCAAGACGGGCGAAGTGGGCCGTATCGGCATCGACCGTGATCCGGTTGACGACCTCGCCCCGGGCCAGCGACTCGAGCGACCACACCAGGTGCGGCAGGTCGATCCGGTTCATCGTCGAGCAGAAGCACACCGTGCGGTCGAGGAACACGATCGTCTTGTCCGGGTGCGCCAGGGCCAGGCGGCGGACCAGGTTCAGCTCGGTGCCGATCGCCCAGGTCGAGCCGGCCGGGGCCGCGTCGAGCGTCTTGATGATGAACTCGGTCGAGCCGACCAGGTCGGCCGCCGTGACGACTTCGTGCCGGCACTCCGGGTGCACGAGCACGTTCACACCGGGGATGCGGGTGCGGACGTCGGTCACCGAGTCGAGCGTGAACCGGCCGTGCACCGAGCAGTGCCCGCGCCAGAGGATCATCGACGCGTCGCGGAGCTGCTGCGGGGTCAGGCCGCCGCCCGGCTTGTGCGGGTCGAACAGCACGCAGTCGTCCAAGCCGAGGCCGAGCTCGAGAACGGCGGTGTTCCGGCCGAGGTGCTGGTCGGGCAGGAACAGCACCTTCTCGCCCTGGGTGAACGCCCAGTCCAGCGCCTTCTTCGCGTTGGACGACGTGCAGATCGTGCCGCCGTGGCGTCCGGTGAACGCCTTGATCGCGGCCGAAGAGTTCATGTAGCTGACCGGCACCGTGGTGTTCGCGACGCCGGCGTCCTGCAGGACCTCCCAGGCCTCGTCGACCTGCTGGGCGGTGGCCATGTCGGCCATCGAGCACCCGGCGCCCAGGTCGGGGAGGATCACCTGCTGGTCCGGCCCGGTCAGGATGTCGGCCGACTCGGCCATGAAGTGCACGCCGCAGAACACGATGTACTCGGCGTCCGGACGGGCGGCGGCGTCGCGGGCGAGCTTGAACGAGTCGCCGGTCACGTCGGCGAACTGGATGACCTCGTCGCGCTGGTAGTGGTGGCCGAGGACGAACGCCCGGTCGCCGAGCTCCTCCCGGGCCGCCCGGGCCCGCTCGACCAACGAGGGGTCGGAGGCGGCCGGTAGGTCGCCCGGACAGTCGACACCCCGCTCCGAGGCCGGGTCGCTGCCCCGGCCGAGCAGCAGTAAGGCGGCGGCGGTGGGTGACGGCTCGGCGAACCCGTGCTCGGTGAGGGTGGGTAGGCCCAGGTCGGTGCTCACGGTCTCTCCGATCGACGCGTATTACCGCGGGGTTAAACATCGTGACACTTTTCGCGGCCGCATCCAGTGGTGCTGATCACTTTGAGAAGAACTTGATGCGGCATCATCGGCCCATGCGAGTTTTGGTGGCACCGGATTCGTTCGGCGGCACGCTCTCGGCCGAGCAGGCCGCGGCGGCGATCGCGACCGGCTGGGCCCGTCAGGCCCCGCACGACACGGTGGTGACCCGTCCGCTCTCCGACGGTGGCCCCGGCCTGGTCGAGGTGATCAGAGCGACGCTCGGCGGCGAGCTGGTGCCGGTGAAGGCCCGCGGTCCCCGGATGGAACCGCTGGAGGCCTCGTTCCTGCTGCTGGACGACGTCGCCTACCTGGAGTGCGCGACGGTCGCCGGGCTCCAGCTGGTGCCCGCGGCCGAGCGCGACCCCAAGGTCACCACCACCTACGGCCTCGGCCTGCTGCTCGCGGCCGCGGTCGAGTCCGGGGCCCGCACGGCGGTGATCGGCCTCGGCGGCAGCGTGACGAACGACGGGGGAGCGGGGCTCCTGGCCGCGCTCGGCGCCGGGCCGGTCGGCGTGTCCGGGACGGCGCTGCCGCCGGGCGGAGCCGCGCTGCGGGCCTGCGAGGGGCTGGCCGGGGTCCCGGCGCTGCGCGGGATCGAGATCGTCGCCGCGACCGACGTCGACAACCCGCTCACCGGCATCCACGGCGCGTCGGCGATCTACGGCCCGCAGAAGGGCGCGTCGGACAACGACGTCCAGATCCTCGACGCGGCCCTGGAGCAGTGGGCGCGGGTCCTCGAGCGCGGCCTGCCCGGGTGCCCGGCCGGCGTCGGGGACCTGCCGGGCGCCGGGGCCGCCGGCGGGCTGGGAGTGGCGTTGCTCGCACTCGGCGGCCGGCGCGAGGCCGGCATCGCGCTCGTCCGGCGGCTGATCGGGTTCGACTCCGCGGTCGCCGAGGCCGACCTGGTGATCACCGGCGAGGGCTCGTTCGACTACCAGTCGCTGCGCGGAAAGGTCGTCGCCGGAGTCGCGGCGGCCGCGTCCGAGCAGGGTGCGCCGTGCGTCGTGCTGGCCGGCCGGGTCGCGGTGGGGCGTCAGGAGGCCGCGGCGGCCCACATCGACGAGGCCCGATCGCTGGTCGAGCAGGCCGGCTCGGTCGAGGTCGCGATGAACGACGCCGAGAACGTCCTGATCGAGCTGGCGGCCCGGACGGCCAAGGACTGGAGTCGCTCCTGATCGGTTCTCGAAAGTTTGTGCAACCATGGGGGAATGGGCGCCGGGAAGACTCTGGTTGTCCCGGTAGTTGACCAGCGACACATACGGGAGCCGACTGTGACCGTCTCCGAGACCACCCACGAGCACGCCCCGACCAGCGACGGCGTCCTTCTGACCGACGGCGCCGCCTCGAAGGTGAAGGCGCTGCTCGACCAGGAAGGTCGGGACGACCTGCGTCTGCGCATCGCCGTGCAGCCGGGTGGCTGCTCCGGCCTGCGTTACCAGCTCTTCTTCGACGAGCGCTCGCTCGACGGCGACACGATCCTCGACTTCAGTGGCGTCGAGGTCGCGGTCGACCGGATGAGCAAGCCGTACCTGGGCGGGGCGACGATCGACTTCGTCGACACGATCGAGAAGCAGGGCTTCACGATCGACAACCCGAACGCGACCGGCTCGTGCGCGTGCGGCGACTCGTTCCACTGAGCTAGTCAGTTTTTCACGGCGTCCGCCACCGATCTCCGGTGGTGGACGCCGTTTCGTGTGCATTAAGCTATTCGCCGTTTGCCGTGGTTTCTCGGCGTGTGCCCCTTCTGATTAGCCGGATGGAGAAAACCCCGGATGAAAATTGCTGTCACCGGGTCGATCGCGACCGACCACCTCATGCACTTTCCGGGGCGTTTCGCCACCCAGCTGATGCCGGATCAGCTCGACCGCGTCTCGCTCTCGTTCCTCGTCGACGACCTGGTCGTGCGCCGGGGCGGGGTGGCCGCCAACATCGCGTTCGGCATGGGTCAGCTCGGCCTGCGGGGGATCCTGGTCGGGGCGGTCGGCAACGACTTCGCCGACTACCGGTCGTGGCTCGAGCGGCACGGCGTCGACTGCGGCTCCGTGCACGTCTCGGAGTACGCGCACACCTCGCGGTTCGTCTGCACGACCGACGACGACATGTGCCAGATCGCGTCGTTCTACGCCGGCGCGATGAGCGAGGCCCGCAACATCGAGCTCGCACCCGTAGACGCCCGCGTCGGTGGGCTCGACCTGGTGCTGGTGGGGGCCAACGACCCGGAGGCGATGGTCCGGCACACGGCCGAGTGCCGCCAGCGCGGGCTGCGGTTCGCCGCCGACCCGTCGCAGCAGCTCGCCCGGATGACCGGTGACCAGGTCCGGTTGCTCATCGACGGGGCCGCGTTCCTGTTCACCAACGAGTACGAGAAGACGCTGCTGGAGTCGAAGACCGGCTACAGCGAGGACGAGATCCTCGACCGGGTGGAGATCCGGGTGACGACGCTCGGCAAGGACGGCGTCGAGATCGTCGGGCACTCGATCGGACGGATCCACGTCGAGTGCGCGACCGAGTCGGCCAAGGCCGACCCGACCGGCGTCGGTGACGGCTTCCGGGCCGGGTTCCTGACCGCGCTGTCGTGGGGCCTGGACCTGCAGCGGGCGGCCGAGGTCGGGAACCTGCTGGCCACCTACGTCCTGGAGACCGTCGGCACGCAGGAGTACACGGTCGACAAGACCGAGTTCGTCAAGCGCCTCGGCAACGACTACGGCCACGAGGCCGCCGAACTGGTGTCCGCGCACCTCTGACGTCAGATGGGAGCCCCCGCCTCAGGCGGGGGCTTCCGCGTTCCTGCGGACGTCGTACACGCCGACGTCGGGAGAGCCGGCGAAGTCGTGGTGACGCATCCGGCACCAGGCCGGGATGTCGACGCGGGCGGCCGGGTCGTCGGCCAGGACCCGGACGACGCCGCCGGCCGGGACATCGGCGATCCGTCGGGCCAGCTCGATCACCGGGAGCGGGCAGCGCATCCCCCGGCAGTCCAGCGTGAGGTCGGGGTTCACAGGCCGGTCACGCCCGCGGTCGCGCGCAGGTCGGCGACGATGCCGGGCAGCTCGGCGAGGAACCTCTCGACGTCCTCGGCTTTCGTGCCGAAGTGCAGGGACACCCGGACGTTCCCGTGGGACAGCACGCCCATCGCCTCCAGCACGTGCGACGGCGACAGCGTCGACGACGTGCACGACGACCCGGACGACACCGCGAACCCGCGGGCGTCCAGCGCGTGCAGCAGCGCCTCACCGTCCACGTAGAGGCACGAGAACGTGACCAGGTTCGGGAGCCGCTCGGTCGGGTGCCCGACCACCTCGACGTCCGGCACGGTGGCCGCGACCCGCTCCCGGATCCGATCGACCAGCGGGGCCAGCCGGGCCGCCTCCGCTGCCGCCTCGGCCTGCACGGCCCGCAGCGACGCCGCCGCGGCCACGATCGACGGCACCGGCGGCGCCCCGGGGAACCGGCCCCGGTCGTCGGCCGGGTACGGCGACGTCCAGCGGGTCCCGGTGCGGACGACCAGCACACCGACGCCCGCCGGGCCGCCCCATTTCCGTGCGCTCCCGGTCAGCAACGACCAGCCGCTCGGCACCGGCGAACGGCCGAGTGACTGCGAAGCGTCCACATACAGGGGAACGCCCGCCGAGGCGCACGCCGCGGCCACCGACGAGACCGGCTGCACCGTCCCGACCTCGTGGTTCGCGCTCATCAGTGCGGCCAGTGCGACGCCCGGCGCGCGGACCGCGTCGGCGAAGGCCGACGTGGACGTCGTCCCGGTCCGGTCGACGCCGACGCTCACCGACTCGCCGGCCCAGGCCGACGCCGCGTGCAGTACGGCGGAGTGCTCGACGGCAGAGTGGACGAACGTGGAACCCGCGCGCCGGCGCCCGGCCAGGCCGCCCAGGACGGCCAGGTGCGCGGCGACCGTGCCGTTCGCGCAGAACGTGACCTCGTCCGGGCGCGCACCGATCACCTCGGCGACGACCGCCCGCGACGCGTCGAGCAGTTGGGCGGCCTTGCGGGCCTCGGAGTAGAGCCGCGCCGGATCGGCCCAGCCGTCGTCGATCGCCGCGGCCAGGGCCTGCTTGGCGACCGGGTGCAGCGGCGCCGCGGTGGCGGCGTCGAAGTACGTCCGTACTGGCGGGTGGCGGTCGTCGGACACGTCCCGGAACGCTACCCCGGCGCGTCGCCTACCCCTGCGGGTCGGCGCACCGGGGGTCCAGTAGTCTACGTTCGGTCGAAGGGATGAGACCCGACTGGAAGTTTGGTCGTCGGGCGCCGATGAGGAGGGCGACTGGTGGGGGTCAACCCGTCAGCGAGTGCCGAACGCCGTAGCCGGCGATTCGGTCGGGCCGGGCGCTTTGCCGCTGTCACCGGCGTTGCCGGTCTGACCGCGCTGACGCTGTCCGGCTGCTCCACCGAGGAAGTACTCCGGTTCGGATGGCCGAAGGGGATCACCCCGCAGGCCGACCAGATGATGGATCTCTGGACCGGGTCGGTCATCGCCGCGCTCGCGGTCGGTGTGTTCGTCTGGGGCCTGATCTTCTGGGCGGTCATCCGCTACCGCAAGAAGAGCGACGAGCTGCCCACGCAGACGCGCTTCAACCTGCCGATCGAGATCCTCTACACGGCGGTCCCGTTCCTGATCATCGCGGTGCTCTTCTACTACACCGCGATCGTCCAGACGTTCGTCGACAAGCAGAAGGCGAACCCGGACGTCACGGTCTCGGTCGTCGCGTTCAAGTGGAACTGGCAGTTCCTCTACCCGGAGGAGCTCGACGCCGACCGGCAGCCGATCGGCACGATCGGCTCGACCGAGCAGATCCCGGTCCTGGTCGTGCCGACCGGCGAGCGGATCCGGTTCGTCGAGACGTCCAACGACGTCATCCACTCGTTCTGGGTGCCCGCGCTGCTGTTCAAGCGCGACGTGATCCCGGGCCGGACGAACTCGTTCGAGGCGACGATCAACAAGGGCGAGGAAGGTGCCTACGTCGGCCGGTGCGCCGAGCTGTGCGGCACGTACCACGCGAACATGAACTTCGAGCTGCGCGCGGTGACGTCGGAGAAGTTCGACCAGTTCATCGCGGCGAAGAAGTCCGGTGCGTCGACCTACGACGCGCTCCAGTCGATCGGTGAGTCGCCGACGGCGACGACGACGCACCCGTTCAAGACCAAGCGCGACGCGCGTACGCCGAGCTAGGAGCAGCGACGATGAAGAGCGAATCCAGGATCTTCAACCTGCTCGCGGCGTTCCTGATCGCGATGGCGGTCGTGTACTACTTCTGGACGCGGGGTAGCTCGTACCACACCGACTGGGTGGGGACGACCGCGCTGATCCTGTCCGCGGTGCTGTGCGGGATGTGTGGCCAGTTCTTCTCGCTGGTCGCGCGCCGGATCGAGGCTCGGCCGGAGGACCGGTCGGACGCCGAGATCTCGGAGGGGGCCGGTGACCTGGGGTTCTTCAGCCCGGGAAGCTACTGGCCGTTCGGGATCGCGGTGTCGGCGACGGTGACCGGGCTCGGTCTCGCGTACTGGTTCCCGTGGCTCATCGCCCTCGGCGGCGCCGCCGTCCTGCTCAGCGTGAGCGGCCTTCTCTTCGAGTACTACACCAAGCCCGGAGAGCACTGACAACGGCGCTCGGCCCCACACGAAACCGCCCCCGGAGGGGGCGGTTTTTGTTTTGACGTTGAGCCCTGGACGGGGGGCGCCCACTAGGCAGCGTGTTGGGCGGCCCAGGCTAGCTCTGCGGCGGACCTCACCACCGCCTGCTGATCTGGGTTGAGGTAGGGCTCAACAACGGGGGCCAGTTGGGCGTAGAGGCCCAGGGCGGCTCGGCAGGAGTCGGCGAGCTGCTCGCCCCGCAGACCGAGCGCGGAGTCCTGCGAGCGCCGCCAGGCCGGCCCCATCGCGTCCGCCACCAGCTCGAACAACTGGTGCTCGCTCGCGTACAGGATCCGGTGGTGCACCGCGGCGACGAACGGTAAGCGGGTCGCGAGCCGGTTCCGCGTCACCGCGGCCGTGGTGCGCCGCCCGGCCGCCAGCGACCCGACGAGCCGCTGCACGACCTCGGCCCGCCCGGTCATCTGCCCGGCGATCCAGGCCCGCCGAGGCCCCTCGATGTCCGACCACCGCCACGCCCCGGCCTCGGCCGACAGCTCGTTCGCGGCCCCCTCGGCGTCGTGCAGGATCACCGCGGCCCGCCACCCGGGCACCGTGCTCCCGGCAAGCTTGGGGTCGGCGAACGACGCCCGCACCGCGTCCGCGGTGCGCCACGACACCGACATCAGCAGGCCGCCGAGCTGACGGTGGATGTACTCCGGCCCGTTCCCGAGAGCGACGAGATCGACGTCGCTGTGCTCGTGCGCGTCGCCCCGGCTCTGGCTACCGAGCAGGACGACACCACTGGTTCCGTCGGCGACGAGATCGGCGACGGTCGCCGCCACCGCGGCGGCTACCCGCGGGGGGAGAGGGGGCGGCACGGGCTAAGTGTCCCATCGGGTCCGGTCTGACGGAACGTTTCGTCAGCATTTCTTCACGTGCTGTCAGCAAGTGTCCGCGTCTCGTTCGCACGCGGCTCACCTGCGGTAACGCTAGTTCGTCGACCAGCCGGAAAGCGACGTTGTGTTCGTCACGTCCCCCAGCCGATCGGCTGGTCAATCCTGGGTCGCCACCGCGATCCAGCGGTCGAGCGCGGCCCCCGCCGCGCCGGTGTCGATCGCCTCCGCGACCCGCTCCAGACCGGCCCGCAGCGACGCTTCCAGGCCGCCCGGGAACCCGTCGAACGCGGCCACCGCGGCGGCCGCGTTGACCAGCACGGCGTCCCGGACCGGGCCGCGCTCGCCGGCGAACACCGCCCGGGCGACCTTGGCGTTGAACGCCGCGTCGGCGCCCCGCAGATCCTCCCGGGAAGCGCGCGGAATGCCCAGGTCGGCGGCGTCCACGACGGTCTCGGTGACCGACCCGTCGGCGACCAGCCAGATCCGGGTCGGCGCCGTCGTCGTGAACTCGTCCAGGCCGTCCTCGCCCCGCATGACCAGCGCCGACGCGCCCCGCTGGGCGAAGACGCCGGCCATGACCGGCGCCATCCGCTCGTTCGCGCAGCCGACCGCGCTGGCCCGGACCCGGCCCGGGTTCGTCAGCGGCCCGAGGAAGTTGAAGAACGTCGGGACGCCCATCTCGCGACGGGCGACGCCGGCGTGACGCAGCCCCGGGTGGTACGTGGGCGCGAAGCAGAACGCGATCCCGGCCTCCCGGACGCACGCGGCCGCCCGCTCGGGCGTCATCGTGATCGGGATGCCGAGGTATTCCAGCAGGTCAGCGGCGCCGGTGCTGCTGGAGGCGGCCCGGTTGCCGTGCTTGACCACCGGGATGCCCGCCCCGGCCACGACGATCGCGGCCATCGTCGAGATGTTCACCGTGTGGGCCTGGTCGCCGCCGGTACCGACGATGTCGACGGCGTCGGGGGAGACGTCGATCGGGGTGGCCGCCTCGAGCATCGCCGACACCAGGCCGGTGACCTCCTCGGGCGTCTCGCCCTTGGCCCGCAGAGCCATCGCGAACGCGGCGATCTGCACCGGGGTGGCGTCGCCCGACATCACCTGGGTCATCGCCCAGCCGGTCTGTTCGGGCGTGAGCGTCTCCCCGGCCAGCAGGGTGTTCAGCAGGAGCGGCCAGGTCGGGGCCGGGCCTGTCGATACGGTCATCGGGCCGCGGGGAGCGAGCCCAGCGTCGTCCGCAGGACCTCGGCGACGGTCGCGGCGGCCGCCACCGGGTCGAGCGGGTGCGACAGCACGGCGTCGGCCTCGGCCCACGTCGCCAGCCACTTGTCGACCTTGCGGGCCAGCACGAGACAGATCGGCGGGCAGTCGTCGATCTCGTTCTTGAGCTGGCGGGAGATGCCCATGCCGCCGGTGGGCCAGGCTTCGGCGTCCAGCAAAAGGAGGTCGATGCCTCCGGCGTCGACCAGGTCGACGACCTGGTCTCCCTCGGCGGCCTCGACCCAGGTGATCGGGCCGACGTCGGCCGCGGGCCGGCGGCCGACGGCCATCCGGATCCGCTCGCGGACGGCCGCGTCGTCGCTGTAGACGAGAACGGTCGCGGGCGATGCGCTCATGAGGGGCCTCCGAGGTGCGGGACGCGTTGAGCGGATCGTAGCGTTGCGCTCAGGCCTCAGGGGCCGGGCGTCCCTGGGAACGGGCCGCTAGGCGGGCCAGCCGGGCGTTGTAGGCCTCCAGCGCGTTGTCCTCGCCGGTGGTGCGGTCGAGCTGCCGGTCGATCCGGGCCGCGGTCCGTTCGTCGGACCGGATCCACTGGGTGACGAACGCGGCCAGCATCAGCAGGCTGATCAGGTCACCCGACGACCACAGCAGGCCGCCGCCGATCTGCTGGTCGTAGGCCGGGGTGATCCAGCTCAGGTGCAGGCCCTCGTAGTACGACGTGGCGATCCGCCCGGCCATCTGCATGATGATGACGCCGAGCACCGCGTGCAGCGGCATCGAGATGATCATCATCAGCGCCCGGGCCGGGTAGGGCCAGCGACCGGGCAGCGGGTCGAGGCCGATCAGCGGCCAGAAGAAGAGCGAGCCGACGATCAGGAAGTGCACGTGCGTGAACTCGTGCAGCCAGGTGCTGGTCAGCGTGGCCGGGTACCAGCCGGAGAGGTAGAGCGCGTACGGCGTCGCGATGAAGAACGCGAACGCGATCAGCGGGTTGCTGACGAGCCGGAAGAAGCGGCTGTGCAGGAAGCTGAGCAGCAGGTTGCGGGGTTTCGCCGGCAGGGTCCGGAGCGCGAGCGTCACCGGGGCGCCCAGCGCCATCAGGATCGGCGCGACCATGCTCAGCAGCATGTGCTGGATCATGTGGGCACTGAACAGCGTGTCGTCGTAGGTGCCGAGCCCGGAGAGCGTCGCGATCGCGATGACACCCAGCCCGCCGGGGACGAATGCGAGAGTTCGTCCGATCGGCCATCGGTCGCCCCGCGTCCGCAACTTGTGGACGCCGTAGAGGTAGAGCCCGGCGACGACGATCAGCGCGATCGCCATCCACTGATCGATGTTCGCGGAAGTGAACAGCGTTGCGGGCGTGAACTCGGGGAGCGTCGCTTCGCTGGTCAGAGCGGGGGTTTGGCTCGTCAGGGACAGCACCGCTCCACCTTAGGCCGAAAAGAACGACACGACGTAGGCACCCGGTGCGTGCGCTGGGATGGGCGCGGGACATAATGCGTTCGTGACGACGGCCACGACCAGTTTCGAGAAGAGCCAGATCCACTCGCTGACCCGGCCGAACATGGTCAGTGTCGGGACGATCGTGTGGCTCTCCAGCGAGCTCATGTTCTTCGCGGCTCTGTTCGCGATGTACTTCTCGATCCGGGCTTCCGGACCGGGGCAACGCCTGTGGGCGGAAGAGACACAGATCCTGAACGTCCCGTACGCGGTGGTGTTCACGGTGATCCTGGTGGCCTCGTCCGTGACCTGCCAGATGGGCGTGTTCCGGGCCGAGGTCGGTGACGTGTACGGATTGCGGCGCTGGTTCGCGCTGACGTTCGTGATGGGACTGATCTTCGTTCTCGGCCAGGCGAACGAGTACCGCAACCTGGTCCACGAAGGCATCACGATCCAGGCCAACGGCTACGGGACGATGTTCTATCTGACCACCGGCTTCCACGGTCTCCACGTCATCGGTGGCCTGATCGCGTTCCTGCTGATGATGGGGCGCAGCACGCTCGGGCGGTTCACGCCCGCGCAGGCCACCAGCGCGATCGTCGTCTCGTACTACTGGCACTTCGTCGACGTCGTGTGGATCGGCCTCTGGGCCACGATCTACCTCGTCAAATGACGCCGGCCGCGCACTGCACGACTGGTTCCCCGACCGACAAGGTGAATCCATGATCGCCTCCGCCGCCGCCAAAATGGGCGGCCGGATTCGAAAGCGAGCCGGCCGCGCCGGACGCCTGACCGTCCTCGTCGTGGCGCTCGGTCTGTTCGGCACCGGCTACGCGGCGCTCGCGCCGAACGGCCAGGCCGACGACACGACCAGTTCGATCGCCGTCCGCGAAGGGCAGAAGCTCTACAACGAGAGCTGCATCTCCTGCCACGGGCCCAACGCCCAGGGCGTGCAGGACCGCGGCCCCAGCCTGATCGGTGTCGGGTCCGCCTCGGTCGAGTTCCAGGTGGGCACCGGCCGGATGCCCGCCGCGCGTCAGGAAGCCCAGGTCGAGCGCAAGCAGCCGGCCTTCAACGACGAGCAGACCGACCAGCTGGCCGCCTACGTCCAGTCGATCGGCGGAGGCCCGCAGATCCCGGACGGTGACCTGCGCGGCGACGAGGCGCTCGGCGGCGAGCTGTTCCGCGTGAACTGCTCCTCCTGCCACGCGTTCTCCTCGAACGGTGGGGCCCTCTCCTCCGGGAAGTACGCGCCGTCGCTGAAGCCGACGACCGACCGCCAGCTCTACGCGGCCATGCTGACCGGCCCGCAGAACATGCCGGTCTTCGGTGACAACCAGCTCTCGCCGGACGAGAAGAAGGCGATCATCGCCTACGTCCAGACGCAGAAGACGGACGCCGACCCGGGTGGCTGGGGCATCGGCCGGACCGGCCCCGTGCCGGAGATGGTCGTGATCTTCGGAATCGGCATCGTGGTGTGCCTCTTCGGGGCGCTGTGGATTGCGGGTAAGTCATGAGTGACTCAACTACGGATGTGGAGTTCGATCCGAAGGATCCGAACCACAGCCAGTTCGACCTGGTCCGAGAGGGCGCCCGGCGCGACGGGGTGGAGATCGTCCACTACCAGCCGCGGTTCGCGGTGGCGGGCACGAAGCGGGAGAAGCGGATCGAACGCGCGATCGCGTTCCTGCTGCTGCTCACCGGGCTGTCCGCGCTGGCGTTCATCGTCATCTACGTGGCCTGGCCGTACAAGTACGAACAGGGCTACCACCTGGACAAGCTGTACACCCCGCTGCTGGGCTTCACGATGGGCCTCGCGCTCTTCGGGCTCGGCGCGGCGATCATCGTCTGGGTCAAGAAGCTGATGCCGGAGGAGGTGGCGGTCCAGGACCGCCACGACAACAACCCCGACCTGGTCGAGCGGCAGCTGACCGCGGCGACGCTGATGAGCGCGCTCGACGAGACCGGCATCAAGCGGCGTCCGCTGCTCAAGGGCGCGCTGGCGCTCGGGGCCGCGCCGCTCGGCATCATGGCGATCATGCCGCTGGGCGCGCTGATCAAGGACCCGCACAGCAAGGACGAGCCGCTGTTCCACACCGGCTTCAAGGAGGGCGTCCGCCTGGTCCGCCAGGACGGCACGCCGATCCGGGTCGGTGAGGTCTCGGCCGGTGGTCTGGAGACGGTGTTCCCCGGCATCCCCGAGGGCACCACGCTCAAGTACGCGGACTCGCCGACGCTCCTCATCCACCTGCGGGAAGAGGACGCGGCCGAGTTCAAGCCGCGCAAGGGCTACGAGAACGCGCACTACGGCAACTACTTCGCCTACTCGAAGATCTGCACGCACGCCGGTTGCCCGGCGAGCCTGTACGAGCAGCAGACCAACCGTCTGCTCTGCCCGTGCCACCAGTCCCAGTTCGATGTGAAGGACAGCTGCCGCCCGATCTTCGGTCCGGCCACCAGGCGCTTGCCGCAGCTTCCGATTACAGTTGACGAAGAGGGCTACTTCGTCGCGAAGAGCGACTTCAAGGAAGCCATCGGACCGGCATTCTGGGAGCGTCCGTAATGCCACTGCTGCCAAAGATCAAACCTGCCGCGGTCGGCACGTGGGCCGACGACCGGTTGGAAGCGTCGACTCCGCTGCGGCGCGTCTTCAACAAGGTCTTCCCTGACCACTGGTCGTTCATGCTGGGCGAGATCGCGCTGTACTCGTTCATCGTCCTGCTGCTGAGCGGCACGTTCCTCACGCTGTTCTTCACCCCGTCGCCGACCGAGACCGTCTACGACGGCGTCTACACGCGGCTGCAGGGCGTGGAGATGTCGAAGGCGTACGACTCGGCGCTGAACATCTCGTTCGAGGTCCGCGGTGGTCTGGTCATGCGCCAGATCCACCACTGGGCGGCGCTGCTGTTCGTCTCGGCGATGCTCGTGCACATGTTCCGGACGTTCTTCACCGGAGCGTTCCGGCGTCCGCGCGAGCTCAACTGGGTCATCGGCGTCACGCTGTTCGTCCTGGGCATGTTCGAGGGCTTCCTCGGCTACTCGCTCCCGGACGACGCACTGTCGGGCACCGGCCTCCGGATCGCGTCGGCGATCATCTACTCGATCCCCGTGGTCGGTACGTGGGTGTCGTTCGCGCTGTTCGGCGGGGAGTTCCCGGGTGAGTTCATCCTGGAGCGCTTCTACATCATCCACGTGCTGATCCTGCCGGCCGCGATCCTCGCGCTGGTGGCCGCGCACATGGGCCTGCTGGTGAAGCAGAAGCACACCCAGTTCCCCGGCCCCGGGCGCACCGAGCAGAACGTCGTCGGTCACCGGATGTTCCCGGGCTTCGCGGCCAAGGCCGGCGGCTTCTTCATGATCGTCTTCGGTGTCATCGCGGCGCTGGGCGGCCTGGTCCAGATCAACCCGATCTGGCTGTTCGGCCCGTACCAGGCGGCGGTCGTCTCGGCCGGTTCGCAGCCCGACTGGTACATGATGTGGCTCGACGGCGCGGTGCGTCTGATGCCGGCCTGGGAGTTCCGCAGCTTCGGCTACACGATCCCGGCGATGTTCTGGCCGTCGGTCGTGCTGGCCGGCGTCATGTTCACGCTCGCCGGTGCGTACCCCTGGTTGGAGCAGCGGTTCACCAAGGACCGCGCGCATCACAACCTGCTCCAGCGTCCCCGGGACGCGCCTGCCCGCACCGGCCTCGGTGCGATGGCGATCGGGTTCTTCATCGTGCTGCTGCTCTCGGGCGGCAACGACATCATCGCCGACAAGTTCGACATCAGTCTGAACGCGACGACGTGGGCGGGCCGGATCGGCCTGTTCGTGGTCCCGCCGCTGGCGTACTTCTTCACCTACCGCATCTGCCTCGGTCTGCAGCAGCACGACCGCGAGGTGCTGGCGCACGGTGTGGAGACCGGCATGATCCGGCGCTTGCCGTCGGGTCAGTTCATCGAGGTCCACCAGCCGCTCGGCCCGGTGGACGAGCACGGACACGGCCACCTGGAGTACCAGGGCGCCACCGTGCCGAAGAAGATGAACAAGCTGGGCGCCGGTGGGCGTGCGGTACGCGGGTTCTTCTTCCCGGTGGAGAAGCCCGAAGAGGCCGCGCGGCCCGCGGTCGCCGACTCGGGCGATCGTCCGAAGGAGCTCAGCGGGGCGTCCGCGAGCGACGACGGCAACTACTGAGATCCGAGCACGACGAAGGGCCCCGCCAACGGCGGGGCCCTTCGTCGTAGGTCATTCCGACTCGAGGCCGATGGAGAACGCGGCGTCCAGGTCGTGCCGGGAGTAGGCGCGGAACGCGATGTGGGTCTCGGTGTCGACGACACCCTCGACCTTGTTGATACGCCCCGCGATCACCTCGGCGATCTCCTCGAACCGGGTGACCCGCACGATCGCGATCAGGTCGACGTTCCCCGCCGTCGAGTACACCTCGCTGACGCCGGGCAGGTCGGCGAGCGTCTGCGCGACCTCGGGGATCAGGTCGGTCTCGCAGCTGATCATGACGATCGACGTGATCACAGTGACTCCTCTGGCTCGGTGACAGCGTAGTTGGGCCGCTCCGGCGTGCCCTCGCCGGACACGAGCCCGGCCCGGCCCAGCAGCCGGAACGTAGGCCCGGTCAGCGGCGGCAGCGCGTCGAGCGAGTACCACTCCGCCTCACGGATCTCGACCCCGTCGGCGCGGATCGTGGTGGTGAGGGCGTCGACCGTGGCGGTGAAGACCATGTCGACCTCCTGGACCCAGGGGTTGACGTGCGCGTTCGGGACGATCGGCTGCAGTTCCTCGGAGGGGAGGTCGACGCCGGTCTCTTCGCGCAGCTCGCGGGCCGCGCCGTCGCGGGGGTGCTCCCGCTTGTCGAGCAGGCCTCCGGGGAGCGACCAGCCGGGTTGCGGTGGCTGGTGGAGCAGCAGGAGCCGTCCGTCGTGGTCGCGCAGGAGGACGACGGAGCCGACGGTGTAGTTCGGCGTCCCGAGCCGGACGATCGGGCGGCGGAGCTTTGGCGGGAGCCGCCGGAAGACGTGGATAGCCCGGCGGAGCACCGCTTTGCGCACGGTGCGGTAAGAACCCATGGTTCGACAGATTAGAGCGGCGGGGGATGGGGCGGACTGGCGCCTGGGGGTGGGGCGGCGGGGCGCAGCGCAGGGGTGGAGGTGGCGGGGCGCGGCGCGGGGGTGGAGGTGGCGGGGCGCGGCGCGGGGGTGGAGGTGGCGGGCGCCGCGGGGGGTGGAGGGTGGGAGGTCGCGCGCGAGGCGGAGGTGGGAGGTCGCTGCGCGGGGGAGGTGGGGAGGTCGCGGGGGGTGAAGGTGGGGGTGCCGCGCGCGGTGGAGCGATGAGGGCTCGCTACGTGGGTGCGGCGGCCCGGGCCTGCTGTGCGCGGTGGAGGTGGTGAGGGCCGCCTGCGGCGTGGCGGGCCGCGAATTATCGACTTTTCGGGCCTTCCCGGGGGCTCAGAAGCCCGGAATCCCGTGAATCTATGGCGCCTGGTCGCCGAGTGGCCCGCTCGGCGGGGGTTCGGCGCGGTCGGTTCCGCTCGGAGGGGATTCGGCGCGGCCGGAGGTTCTCGTGGCGCGATTACTCGCGTGGCGCGGGTTCGGCGTGGCGAGGGTTCGCGTTGGGATGGCCCGGCGGATCGCCTGACGGTGGGTGGCTAGGCCCATCGGAGGCAGACCGGCGGGCTCGCCGCCCGCCGAGCATGCGGCAGCCTGGGAGCGCGAGGTGCCCACCCTCCGGCCCGGCCGTCGGTCGGCCTCTTCTGACCTTGAGCCTCCGGTCTGGTGGCCGGTCGGCTCATCCTGTGGACCGGACCTAGGCGAACCTCCCTGTCGCTGAGAGTGCGGCGGCCCGGGAACGCGCCTTGGCCTGTCCTCGGCCCGGTGGCCTCGCGACGCACCCGGCCTTGCGACGTACCCGGCCTTGCGACGGACCTGGCCTTGCGACGGACCTGGCCTTGCGACCCGCCGGTCTGAGCCTTCGTCCGTTACGGTCCGGCCGGCCCCGTCCCGGAGCGCCCCAGCAGACCCGCACCGGCCGCCCCAGCCTCAACCCACCCCCCGCGGCCGCCCCCAGCCTTAGCCCCGCCCCCGCCCCAGCCCGGCCGCAACCTCAAGGCCCCGGCCCGACCCCCGGCCCCGACCCCGGCCCCGACCCCGGCCCCGACCCCCGGCCTCAGCGCGCTGGCCCCGACCCCCGACCCCCGGCCTCAGCGCGCTGGCCCCGACCCCCGACCCCCGGCCTCAGCGCCCCGGCCCCGACCCCCGACCCCCGGCCTCAGCGCCCCGGCCCCGACCCCCGGCCCGCCTGGACGGCCCGCCCACGTCGTCGGCCCCGCCCCCGGCCCCCGGCCCCCCGCCCCGGCGCCGCCCGCCCCGGCCGGCGGCCGCCACCCCTCAGACCGCGGCTCGCGCCGGGCGGGACTCTGGGCGCAAGCGTCGCCGATCGTCGAACGGATCCGCTCCCTGGCGGCCCGCCTCGATACGACTCAACAGCTCCCCCCACCTCCCCGCCCCCCGCGCCGGAGAGGACCAGATCGTGTCGACCTTCACCAGCCGGGTCTCCGGCCGCTCCACCCACGACAGCACCCGCTCGACCTCCTCCAGGTGCACCCCATCGGTCAGCGGATCCGGCACCACGGTCTCGGCCGCCGCGATCAGCTGATCGACGATCGGCAGGGGCGGGACGCCGCGGGCCGCGACGCCGGCTGCGGCCAGGCGGCCGAACCGCACGACCGAGATCTCCCAGCCGCCCTGGCCGTCGGAGCGGGCCGCGACCATCTCGGGGACCGCGCTGATGGCCCGGGTGCGCTGCGAGCGGATCACCGCGCGCAGGAGCGTCGCCAGGCGGTTGCGGGCCGTCGCGGCCTCTTCGTAGCGCTGGCGCTCGGAGAGCGTCTCGATGCGGGCCAGCAACCGCTCGACCAGGCGCGACGGGTCACCGTGCACGGCCTCGCGGAACGCCTCCGCGTGGCGGCCGTAGGCCTCGACCGACACCCGGTGCTCGCACGGCGCCTCGCACTTGCGGATCTCGTAGAGCGCGCAGGCCGGCTTCGTCTTGCGCGTCGAGAGTACGCCGCCGCACTGACGGATCGGCAGGACGTCGTACACCGCGGTCGCGGCGGCCTCGGCCGAACGGCGGGACGAGAACGGGCCGAGGTACGCCGTGCCGTCGTCGCGCGCCTGGCGCACGAGAGACAGCCGCGGGTAGGCGTCGGTAGTGAGACGGAGCCACAGGCGACGTTCGGGGTGCTTGGACCTCCGGTTGTACGGCGGCTTGTGCGCGGCGATCAGCCGCAGCTCGCGGACCTCGGCCTCGAGCGAGTGCGCGCACACGATCGCCTCGATGCGCTCGGCCGCGCCGATCATCTCGGCCATCCGCGACCGCTGCTCGGACGAGACGAAGTACTGCCGGACCCGCGTCCGCAGGTCCTTACTGGTGCCCACGTACAACGGCCGGTCGCGCGCGTCGCGGAACAGGTAGACGCCGGGCGCGCTCGGGACGCCCTGGGCCAGGTGCCGCTTGCGCCGCTGGGCCTCGGAGACCTGCGTCGTGAAAGTCTCGAGCTCTTCGAGCGTCTGGATGCCGAGGTTGCCGAGCCGCTCCAGCAGCCCGTGCAGAACATGGACCGTCGCCTGAGCGTCCGCAAGTGCACGGTGGACCGGCGTCGTCGGGGACCGGAAGAACTGGGCGAGCGTCCCCAGCTTGCAGTTGCGGACCTCGTCGCGGCTGAGCGCGCGGCGCGCGAGCACCGCGGTATCGACCTTGCGGAAGCCCGGCCAGACCTGGCCGTGGGCCTCGCACGCGGCCTTCAGATGACTCAGGTCGAACGGCGCGTTATGCGCGACCAGCACCGACCCGCGGGCGAACTCCAGAAAGGCCGGCAGCACCTCGGGGATCGGAGGGGCCTGCGCCACCATCGCGTCGGTGATGCCGGTGAGGACGGTGATGAACGGCGGGATGCCGATACCGGGATCGACCAGCGTCTGGAACTCGCCGAGCACCTCGCCGCCGCGGACCTTGACCGCACCGATCTCGGTGATCGCCGAACCGCCGGGCGCACCCCCGGTGGTCTCCAGGTCGACGACCACGAACGTGGTCTCGCGGAGGGGCTGACCGAGCTCGTCGAACGTCGACTGGATCCAGCGCCCAGCAGGTGCGGCCTGTTGCATGCGGGAACCGTAGACGGAGGGTCGGACAAAATTGCGAGGCTGCAGGTCATGCGGCCGTTCGAAGCGGGGAGTGGAAGACTGACGGGTGTGACCGGCGAGCACTTCCGAGCGAACGACGGTCCGGACGCAAGTCCGGACGTCGCCGCTGGTGCTGCCCCCGAACCGGTGCTCCCGGACGCGGTCCGGGCCCGCGTGGTCGCGCTCGCCGTCGACCTGTTTCCGAGCCTCGGTCCGGACGTCCTGCCGGGGCCGCTCCGCCGGTTCGCGCACTTCACGCCGGCCCGCCGGGCGAAGATGGCCGGCCCGAGCGTCGCGGCCGCGCTGACCGCCGACGCCGAGTTCCGCGAGCGCCTGGCCGAGAAGGCCGTGGAGGCCGCCGGTCCGCTCGGTGAGGCCGTCGCGGCCGGGACGCCTCCGGGTGCGGCCGACCCGGTCGAGGTGGCCGCGCTGGCCTACCTGGCCCGCCCCCCGCACTGGACCGCGCTCGTCGAGGCCGCCTCCGCCACGGCGGCTGCCGCCGCCGAGTCGGAGCAGGTCCAGGCGGCCACCCGCCAGCTCGACCGGCTCGCCGAGCAGCTAGACCGCGTCCGGGCCAATGCCAAGGCCGATACGGACAAGCTGAGGTCCGATCTGGCGACCGTCCGGTCCGAGGCGGACGAGTTGCGAGCGCGCGTTCGCGAGCTCAGCAAGGCACTGCGCGACTCCGAGCAGGACGTCCGACGGCTCACCGAAGCCGTGTCGACCGAGCGCGGGCGGGTCGCCGCGCAGTCCAGCACCGCCGACGCCGAGATCCGACGCCTGCGCAGCCGGCTGGCCGACGCCGAGCGCGAGCGGGAGCAGGGGAAGTCGGCGACCCGGGCCGGCCGCGCCACCGAGGACGCCCGGCTCTGGTTGCTGCTGGAGACGATCGGCAACGCCACCCAGGGCCTTCGCCGCGAGCTCGCGCTCGCGCCCCCCGACACGCTCCCCGCCGACGCGGTGGCGGCCGAGGTGGCGGGGGCCGCTGCCGCGGTCGAGAAGCCGGGTGCCGGCCGGCTCTGGGCCGCCGACGATCCGGCGCGGCTCGACCAGCTGCTCGGCCTGCCTCGCGTCCACCTGGTGATCGACGGGTACAACGTCACCAAGACCGGGTTCGGAGAGCTGGCGCTCGAACAGCAGCGGACCAGGTTGCTGGCCGGGCTCGCGGGCATCGCCGCGCAGACGAACGCCGAGATCACCGTGGTGTTCGACGGGGCTTCGCGGTTGGCGGTGGCGCCCGGCAGCCCGCGCGGGGTCCGGGTGATCTTCAGCCCGGCCGGGGAGACCGCCGACGAGGTGATCCGGCGGCTGGTGCGGGCCGAGCCGTCGGGCCGGCCGGTGGTGGTCGTGTCGTCGGACAAAGAGGTCGCGGACGGGATCCGCCGGGCCGGCGCGTATGCGGTGCCGTCGATCGTGCTGGTGAAGCGGCTCGAGCGGGCGTAATCCGGTTTTGTCGTACCCCGTGGTTACCGTGCGGAGTGAAGTCAGTGATGCACGGAAGGAGGCGACGACAAATGCTCATCGATTGCGACGCGTGCGGCGTCCGCGGCTCTGGCTGCGCCGATTGCGTCATCAGCGCGCTGGTCGGCGGCCCGCCGCCCGGCGTCGAACTGACCGCGCTGCCGGCCGGTGTTCGGCTCGACGAGGAGGAGAACGTGGCGCTGCTGGCGTTTGCTGCTGGCGGGTTCGAGCCGGAGTTTCTGGCGATCACGGCGGCTGAGCCGGGTCATGAGGATGGGTGGTTGGGGGCACGGCGGGATGCTGAATCTCGGGGTGGGCGGCGGGCGGGCTGAGGCTCGTGCGGCCGGGCCTGGGGCGGGCCGGGCTGCGGGGCCCGGGGGTCCGGGGGGCCGGGGTGCGGGGCCTGGGGCGGCCGGGGTGCGGGGCCCGGGGGCCCGGGGCGGGCCGGGGTACAGGGCCCGGGGCGGGCCGGGGTGGTGGGCCGGGGGTCCGGTGCGGGCCGCAGGGGCGCGGGGTGGGCCGCGGGGGCGCGGGCTCCGGCAAGCGGGTGGGGTGCGGGGGTTCTGAGGCTCTGAGGCTCCGAGGCCAGGGAGGGCAGCTCGGCCGGGTGGATCGGCGGTGCCTGAGGCCGGTACTGCCTGAGGCCGGCGGTGGACTGGGGTCGTGCAGCCCTCAGCGCTTGGTCGGCCGTACGTCAGCGGTCGTCAGCCGGTCGGCGGTCCGCAGCGTTCTCCCGCCCGGCAGTGGCTCGGCGTAGCGCGGTCGCTCGCGATCCGGCCTGCTGTCGCAGGCCATTCGCGTCTTTCACGGCGACCCGCATCGTGCAGTTCTCACACGGCTAAGGGCGCCTGGCATCCGTCCTGTCCGGCCGCGCCCAAGCTTCCGTGCCGGTGGTGCCACGCCGCTCGGTGGTGCCGTCGAGCGTCAGGCGACTCCGGTCCGACCGACCCGTTCCCCCTGGTGGCGCCCTGTGCCGACCCGCGCCCGGGTGGCGTTCCTCCGCCGTCCGCGTCCGCTGGTGCGTTGCCCGGCGGCGCGCGTCAACGTGATCCGCAGGGCGGGGCCACCGGCCCCGGTCCGAGCCCCTTCGAGTCCGTGGAAGTCCGCGCCCGGCGCGCCCGGGCTTGGCCGCGGCGCGCCTCGGAGAGCGGACGTGCCTTCTCCGCGAATTCACGGGTTAACGGGCTCTCCCGGCCCCCGGGGAGACCGTTTAGCCGCCAATTCGCGGAGCGGTCGTATCCGGCGGCGCGGACGCGCTCTGCGCGAGCGCGGGTGCCGGCGGTCACCGGCAGCCGAACCGCCTCGGCGCCGTCGGAGCCTCAGGGCCTCCGCCGCAGCCCCCGGCACCTCCGCCGCAGCCCCCGGCACCTGCGCCGGAGCATCGGCGCCGCCGCAAAACCGCGACGCCGCCCCGAAGCGCAACGGCGCCGCTGCCAGAGCCTCGCCCGCTGTCAGAGCCGCCGCCGGAGCCTCGGCGCGCCTCCGCCAGAGCCCCGGCACTACCGCCGGAAGGGCGGGTCCGCCGCCGGACCCTCGGGTCCGCCGCTGGAAGGTCGGCCCCGCCGGGACCTCAGCGCCGCGCCAGGACCTCACTGCCGCGCCGGAGCCTCAGCGCCGGGCCGGGCCTTGCTGCCGCGCCGGGGCCTGAGCGCCGGGCCGGGCCTTGCTGCCGCGCCGGGGCCTGAGCGCCAGGCCGGGGTCTCCCTGCCGTGCCAGGGTCTCAGCGCCGCGTCAGGACCTCACTGCCGCGCCCGAGCCTCAGCGCCGGGCCAGGGTCTCACTGCCGCGCCGGGGGCTGAGCGCGGGGCCGAGCCTCCGCGTCGCGCCCGAGCCTCAGCGTCGCGTCCTAGCCTCAGCGTCGCGTCCTAGCCTCAGCGTCGCGTCCTAGCCTCAGCGTCGCGCCGGGAGCTCAGCGTCGGAGCCGGGGCCTCCGCGGGCGGTTTCGGTCGGCTGCGAGAATCGATTCGTGTCCAGCCGCGTCGTCGCCCTGATCGCCTTTCTGATCCTCGGCGCTGCCACCGTTCTCGCGGCCGGCTTCCTCACCCCCTGGCGGCCCGCTCCGGCCACCCCCACCACGGCCGCGGCGGTGCCTCGGCCGGACCCCTCCACCGACTTCAGCGACGACGAGATCGCTCGGGGGAGTGCGTTCCGGGCGGCCGTACGCCCCTGGTCGCTCAGCCGGATGGTGCTCGGGCTGGTCGTCGCGGTCGCGCTCGGGCTCACCCCGCTCGGGGCCCGGCTCATCGGTGCCGCAGCCCGGCCCCTCGGAGGCTCCTGGTGGGTCCAGGCACTCATCGGGGGCATCGTGCTCAGCCTCGTCGCCACGGTCGTCACGCTGCCGCTGGCGGCCCGCAGCGAGGTGATCCTCCGGCGGTACGGGCTCTCCACCCAGAACTGGACGTCCTGGTTCGCCGACCTGGGCAAGGGGTGGGCGATCTCGGCGGTCCTGACCGCGGTGATCACGCTCGTGTTGTACGCGTTGATCCGCGCCACACCGAGCTGGTGGTGGACGTGGGCCGCGGGCGGGGCGGCCGCGTTCGTGTTCCTGGCCTCGTTCGCGTTTCCGGTCCTCATCGAGCCGGTGTTCAACAAGTTCACTCCGATGCCCGATTCGGCTCTCCGCACCCAGCTGCTGCAGCTGGCCGCTGGGGACGGCGAACCGGTGAAGGACGTCCTGGTCGCCGACGCCTCCCGGCGAACCACCGCACTCAACGCCTACGTCTCGGGCTTCGGGGCCAGCCGACGCATAGTCGTCTACGACACGCTGCTGAAGGACGCCCCACCGGACGAGGTCGAATCGGTGGTCGCCCACGAACTGGGGCACGCGGTCGACCGGGACGTCGTCACCGGCACCGTGCTCGGTGCGCTGGGTGCGGCCGCCGCGGTCTGTGGCCTCGCGGTCGTCGGTGCGTGGAGTCCACTCCTGCGGAGAGCGGGCGTCGACGACCTGACCGATCCGCGGTCGCTGGCCCTGCTACTGGCGATCGTCGCCGTGGTCGGGGCGCTCTCGACGCCGATCCAGTCCGTGGTGTCACGAAAGATCGAGGCCCGCGCCGACGAGCACTCGCTGGAGCTCACCCGGGACCCGGAGGCGTTCGTGTCGATGGAACGCCGGCTCGCGTTGGTCAACCGGGCCGATCTACGGCCCAACCCGTTCTACCAGTTCTGGTTCGGCACCCACCCGACCACAGTGGAACGCATCGCCGCGGCTCGGGACTTCGCGGCCCGCGAAGACCTGCCGATCCCGGGGCCGGCCCGATGAAGACGCTGCTGGTCACCAACGACTTCCCGCCCCGCCCCGGTGGCATCCAGACGTTCGTCCACCAGCTGGCCGTCCGTCAGCCCGCGGATTCGCTCGTCGTCTACACGTCCGACTGGAAGGGCGCGGAGGAGTTCGACGCGCAGCAACCGTTCCCGGTGGTCCGGGACCGGAGCAGCTTGCTGCTCCCGACGCCGGGCGCGGCGAAGAAGATCGTCGCCACCGCGATGGAGCACGGGTGCACCTCCGCCTGGTACGGCGCGGCCGCACCGCTGGGTCTGCTGGCGCCGACGCTGACCAAGCACACCGGAATCACCTGGCAGGTGGCGCAGACGCACGGGCACGAGGCCGGGTGGGCCGCGCTCCCCGGAGCCCGGCAACTGCTCAGCCGGATCGCCGACGGCGTGGACGTGATCACCTACCTGGGCAATTACACGCGCTCGAAGCTGGAGGGCCCGGTGAAGAACCGCGCCCAGCTCGTGCACCTGCCGGGTGGCGTGAACACCAGCGAGTTCCACCCCGACGTCGACGCCACCGAGGTGCGGAAGCGGTACGGCCTCACCGACCGGCCGACGATCGTCTGCGTGTCCCGGCTGGTGCCCCGGAAAGGGCAGGATCAGCTGATCCGTGCGCTGCCCGCAATCAGGAAACGAGCCAAAGACGCCGCCCTGCTCCTCGTCTCCGGCGGCCCCTACCGCGAGAAGCTCCAGAAGCTCGCGGCCGAGCATCGCGTCACCGACCACGTGAAGTTCACCGGCTCGGTGCCCTGGGCCGAACTCCCGGCCCACTACGCGGCCGGCGACGTGTTCGCGATGCCGTGCCGCACCCGACGCGGCGGGCTGGACGTCGAAGGGCTGGGCATCGTGTACCTGGAGGCGTCGGCGACCGGGCTGCCGGTGATCGCGGGCGACTCCGGCGGAGCGCCGGACGCGGTGCTCGAGGGGGAGACCGGGTACGTGGTCGGCGGCCGGGACGTCGACGCGCTGATCGAGCGGGCGTCAGAGCTGCTCGAAAATCCGGAGAAGGCCCGAGGAATGGGCAAGGCCGGCCGTGCCTGGGTGGAACGGGACTGGCACTGGGACACCCTGGCGGCCAGGATGTCCCAGTTGCTCAGCGGCCCGGACGGCCGCTGAGCTCTACAGACCCGGCGTGTTCGGTGCCTCCAGCAGACCCAGCCGCAGCGCCGTCATCAGCGCCTGGGCCCGGTTGCCGGCGCCGAGCTTCTCGTACAGCTTCGAGATGTGCGTCTTGGCCGTCGACTCGCTGACGTAGAGCTGCTTGGCGATACCGGCGACGCTCATGCCGTCGGCGAGCAGCCGCAGTACCTGGCTCTCGCGCGGCGACAGGTGCGGGCCGCTCGGGGTGAGCCGCCGCTTCATCGCGCTGGCCAGATCGGACGCGGTGAACGCGTTCGGCGAGGACGCGGCGTGACGCGCGGACGCGACCACCTCGTCGGCCGGCGCGTTCTTGGGCACGAACGCCGACGCTCCGGCCTCCAGCGCGCCGAACAGCTGGTCGTCGCCGGCGTACATGGTGAGCACCACGATGCCGATGTCGGCCCGGGACGACCGGAGCGCCTTCGTGGCCTCGAGCCCGCTGCCGTCCGGGAGCCGGAGATCCATGATCACGACGTCGGGCTTCAGCTCGGCGGCCTTGCGGAGCGCGTCGGCGACCGACCCGGCCTCCCCGACGACCTCGAAACCAGGGTCACGTTCGAACGCGTGGCGGAGCCCTTGCCGGATCAGATCGTGGTCATCGACGAGGAGAACAGTCGTTACCCCGCCGCTGGCCTCGCCCCCCGGCGGGCTGGGGAAGGACCTGTTGTCAGTCACTGTCTGGCCGCACCTCCTGCGCGATCACGTTATACGATCCGTCGCCTAAAGTTCTCATATCAGGGTCTCTGTAGGTGTTGGCCAGGAAGAATGGTTTCCGACCGGCCATAGTGGACCAACTTACGCCCCAATCGAAGCCGCGGAAAACGCTCGTTGGAATGAATTATGCCATTCGCGACGTAAAGTAGCTACGCCGCTACGAATTGCGCCCAAAAATCCGACAA
This sequence comes from Cryptosporangium phraense, assembly GCF_006912135.1. Classification (NCBI taxonomy): domain Bacteria; kingdom Bacillati; phylum Actinomycetota; class Actinomycetes; order Cryptosporangiales; family Cryptosporangiaceae; genus Cryptosporangium; species Cryptosporangium phraense. The sequence continues at coordinate 212,393 of NZ_VIRS01000008.1, forward strand.
AACTATTCTCAACTAGCAGTTCCCTGTCTCGTCTTACCCCCCAGCACAACGCGAACTGTCGTCCCTTTGGGGGCACGAGGCACGATTTCCAACTCGGCCCGCACCCGATTCGCCCGTTCGGCCATGATCGTCATTCCGTAGCGGCCGTCGGGACGTTCCTTGCCCAGCCCCTTGCCGTCGTCGCTGACCTCGATCTGGGCGTACGGAGGGTCGACCTCGCAGGTCACCCAGAGGTTCGCGGCGCCCGCGTGCTTCCGGGCGTTGGTGACCGCCTCCTGCGCGATCCGCAGCAGTTCGGATTCCACCGCGGCCGGCAGCCGGGCCGTCGACTCGTCCAGCGACAGGTGCACCCGCAGGCCGGCCGAACTGCCGATCGTCCGGGCGTAGTCGGCGATCGCCGACCCCAGCCCGCCGTGCCGGTCGACGTCGCTGCGCAGCTCGAACAGCGAGAGGCGCAGTTCGGTGATGACCCGGGTGACCTCGGTGCGCAGCAGTCGCAGCGTGCTCTCGGCGGCCTCGCTGCCGGACGGGAGGTCGGCGATCGCGTTGTCGATGCCGTACCCGACCATGACGAGTTCCTGCGCGACGCCGTCGTGGATCTCGCGGGCCAGCCGCTGTCGCTCCTCGGTCGTCGCCAGCCCCCGGACCTCGTCGAAGAGCAGCGCGGTCTCCAGCCGCAGCGCGGCGTTCCCGACGACCTCGACCGCCTCCGGCACGACAGCCGGCGGATACGCGCCGACGCGGTCCGACTCCAGGACGACCAGCCCGACGGTCCGCACGCCGGTGATCATCGGCAGCACCAGCACCGACACGGGTCCGGACGACCCGGCCCGGTCCAGCGAGCGCGACGAGATCTGCGGTTGCTGGCTGGCCCAGGTGTCGGCCAGCGGTGTATCGGCGTCGAACGACGTCTCCCAGGCGACGCGGCCCGGCGCCCGCTGCGTCAGCACCTCGAGCCGCCCGCCGCCGCTGCCGGTCAGCACCGCGCTGCGGTCGGTCGGCGCGACCTGCCCGAGCTCCTCCAGCAGCCGGTCGGCCAGGCTGCCGGGGTCGAGGCCGCCGGGCAGCTGCCGAGCGATCGTCCGCAGCTGGGTCAGCAGACGCGCGGCCTGGACGAACTCCGGCTCGACGGCGTCGGCCCGGCTGCGCACCAGCCGGTGCACGGCCAGCCCGAGGAGGCCGGCCAGCGTGGCCACGACCGTCCACTCCAGCGCGGACAGGCCGAACGTCAGGTCGCCCAGCTGGTCCTGCAGGGCCCCGGAGATGACCAGCGCCACGACCGCGACCACCATCAGCCCGGCCAGCTCGAGCCCGCCGGCCACCGCACCGACCGCGAACGCGGGCGCGGCCAGATAGCTCAGCAGCAGCGCCGGGTGGACCGCCGCGTCCTCGCCGGGCGGCGTCGCGGCGGCCATCGAGACGACGATGACCTCGGCCAGCCACCCGATCCGGGCCGGCCACGGACGCTCCGGCGCGACCAGCCCGGGCGCGGCCGCCAGCGCGAACAGCGCACACCAGAGCAGCGTCGGGGCGATCGACTTCGTGCTGGCCAGCGACAGCACGACGACCAGCACCAGCAACGCACCCCGGACCAGCCGGGTCAGGGGCGTCGGTTCCCACAGCCCCGGCGGGAAGACGCGGTCAGCTATAGATCGCAGCGATCTCGTCGGCGTACTCCTTCTCGACGACGGATCGCTTCAGCTTCATGCTCGGCGTCAGCTCGCCCGTCTCTTCGGTGAAGTCGCGGGGCAGGATACGGAACACCTTGACCGCTTCGGCGTGCGACACGGCCTTGTTGGCGTCGTCCACGGCGTTCTGGATCTCGGCCCGTAGGTCGGAGTCGTTCACGAGATCGCCCACCGTAGCGTCCGACGCCTTGTTGTGCGCGTCCCGCCACGGCCCGAACGCGTCCGGGTCGATCGTCACGACCGCACCGATGAACGGCTTGGCGTCGCCGACGACCATCGCCTGGCTCACCAGCGGGTGCGCCCGGATCCGGTCCTCGAGCACCGCCGGGGCGACGTTCTTGCCGCCCGCGGTGACGATCAGCTCCTTCTTGCGCCCGGTGATCGTCAGGAAGCCCTCGTCGTCCAGCGAGCCGAGGTCGCCGGTGTGGAAGAAGCCGTCCTTGAGCGCCTCCGCGGTCGCCGCCGGGTTGTGCCAGTACTCGCGGAAGACGTGTTCACCGGCGATCAGCACCTCGCCGTCGTCGGCGATCCGGACGGTCATGCCGGGCAGCGGCCGCCCGACCGTGCCCAGCTTGACCGCGTCGTCCACGTTGGCCGCCGTGGCCGGGGACGTCTCGGTGAGCCCGTAGCCCTCCGACACCCAGAGCCCGATCCCGCGGAAGAAATGCGCGAGACGGACCCCGAGCGGGGCGCCCCCGGAGATCGCGTGCGTGCAGGCCCCTCCGAGAGCAGCCCGCAGCTTCGAATAGACCAGCCGGTCGAAGAGCGCATGCTGCACACGCAGAAGGAGCCCGGGAGAGTCCGACGACGAATACGCCACCGCTACCCGGTCGGCCCGATCGAAGATCGCGCCCTTCCCCTCCGAGTGCGCCTTCTGCTTCGCGCCGTTGTAGACCTTCTCGAACACCCGCGGGACGGCCAGCACGAACGTCGGCCGGAACGTCTGCAGGTCGTCCATCAGGTTCTTGACGTCCGGCGCGTGGCCGAGCGTCGCCCGGGACTGTACGGCGCCGAGCTGGATCAACCGGGCGAACGCGTGCGCCAGCGGCAGGAACAGCAGCGTCGAGGCGCCCGCGTTGAACATGCTCGGCAGCACCGGCAGCGCGTTGCCCACCTCGAACAGCAGGTTCCGGTGGGTCAGCACGCAGCCCTTCGGCCGCCCGGTCGTCCCCGACGTGTAGATGATCGTGGCGACGTCGTCGGGCCCGAGAGCGGCCCGCCGGGCGGCCACCTCGTCATCCGGAACAGACGACCCGGCCTCGACGAGGAGGGACACCGCCGAAGCGTCGATCTGCCAGACCCGGCCCAGGTCGGGGAGCTCGCCCCGGACGGCCTCGACCATCGACTGGTGCGCGGACGTCTCGACGACGACCGTGACCGCACCGGAGTCGCCGAGGATCCACTGGACCTGCTCGGCCGACGAGGTCTCGTAGATCGGCACGGTCACGCCGCCGGCCGTCCAGATCGCGTAGTCGATCAGCGTCCACTCGTACCGGGTCCGGGCCATCAGCCCGACGCGTTCGCCGGGCTTGACGCCGGTCGCGATCAGTCCCTTGGCCACCCCGACGACCTCGTCGCGGAACTGGAGCGCGGTCACGTCGGTCCAGCCGTCGAGCGGCCGCCGGAACGTGACCTGGCTCGGTGCTTCGTCGGCGGCACTCCACACCGGGTCGGTCAGATTCGCCCCATCGGGGACGGTGTAGACGGCGGGCTGAGCGAACTCACGCACCACGGCCTCCCATTCCTGTGTTCGAACACAGCACGGTACCGGCGGTTACTTCACGGTATCTCGGGTGGGTCCGCCCCGTGGTGCGCGTCACGTCGGGCGCGTTCTGCGAGGTGGCAGACTTCCAGAGGTGCCCCGCATCCACGTCGTCTCGGACGTCCACGGCCGCGCCGACGCGCTGGCCACCGCCGGTGACGGAGCTGACGCGCTGGTCGTCTGCGGCGACCTGCTGAACTACCTCGACTACGCGCACCCGAGCGAGGGCATTCTCGCCGAACTGCTCGGCCCGGAAGCCGGCGCCGAGTTCGCCGCGCTCCGCAAGGAGCACCGGTTCGGCGCCCTGCGCAGCGCCGGCGCCCGGCTGATGGACGACCCGGCCGCGTTCGCCGAAGCGGTCGTCGCCGCGGCCCGCCGCCAGTACGCCGAGCTGTTCGACGCGATGCCGGTGCCGGCCTACTGCACCTACGGCAACGTCGACATGCCCCGGCTCTGGCCGGAGTACGTCGACGACAAGCACCGGCTGTACGACGCCGAGGTCGTCGAGATCGGCGGGTGGAGGTTCGGGTTCGTCGGCGGGTGGCCCCGCCGTCCCATCCCGCCGGAGCTGCTGAAGGCATCGAAGATGCCGATCGTCCAGTTCGGCGCCGACTCGAGCCCCGAGGAGTACGCGGCCAAGGTCGAATCGCTCGGCCCGGTCGACGTGCTCTGCTCGCACGTCCCGCCGGCCGTGCCCGAGCTGCGCTGGGACACCGTGACCCGCCGTCCGGAGGTCGCCAGCGAGGCGCTGCTGGACTACGTCCGCGAGTACCAGCCGCGGTACGCGCTCTTCGGCCACGTGCACCAGCCGCTGCAGCGCCGGCTGCGGATCGGCAAGACGGAGTGCGTCAACGTCGGCCACTTCCGCGCAACCGGCAAGCCCTTCGTACTGGAGTGGTAACAAGAGCAGCTATGGCGGACTCTTCCCAGCAGTCGATCACGATCCCGGCCTCGCCGCCGACGATCGCCGCGGTCATCGCCGACTTCGCGTCCTACCCCGAGTGGGTCGACGCGGTGAAGTCGGCCGAGGTCGTCAGCGAGTACGAGGACGGCTACGCCCACCAGGCGCACTTCGTGCTCGACGCGGGCGTCGTCAAGGACGACTACACGCTCGAGTACGCCTACGCCGAGGACCTCACCCGCATCGAGTGGACGCTCGTCCGGAGCACGATGATGAAGCTGCAGAACGGCAGCTACGACCTGGTCGACAACGGCGACGGCACCACGACCGTCACGTACACGCTCGAGATCGAGTTGAACGTCCCGATGCTGGGCATGTTCAAGCGCAAGGCCGAGAAGAGGATCATGGACACGGCGCTCAAGGACCTGAAGAAGCGGGTGGAGTCGCTGTAATGCGGGTGGTGCTGTTCACCGGTAAGGGCGGGGTCGGCAAGACGACCTCGGCCGCCGCGACCGCGGTCCGGGCCGCGGAGAACGGCACCACGCTGGTCGTCTCCACCGACCCGGCGCACTCGCTGGCTGACGCGCTCGGCGTCCCGGTCGGCCCGGAGCCCACCCGGATCGAAGGCCGGCTCTGGGCCCAGCAGGTCGACAGCCAGGCCCGCTTCGAGGAGTACTGGGCCACGCTCCGCGACTACCTCACGATGCTGCTCCAGCACGGCGGCCTGACCGGGGTCGCGGCCGAGGAACTCGTCGTCCCGCCCGGCCTCGACGACCTGTTCGCGCTGTTCGCCGTCCACGCCCAGGCCCGCTCCGGCCGCTTCGACACGCTCGTCGTCGACTGCGCCCCGACCGCGGAGACCCTCCGTCTGCTCACGCTTCCCGACGTGCTCGGCTGGTACACCGACCGCCTGATGCCCCTGCACCGGCGTCTCGCCGGGGTGGCCCGCCCGGTACTCGGGCGCGACCTCAGTGCTCTCATTCCCGACGACGGCGTGCTCGCCGCCGTCGCGCGTCTGCAACAGGCTCTGGCCGACGTCCGGGAGCTGCTGACCGACCCGGCGACGACCGCGGTCCGGCTGGTGCTGACGCCGGAAGCAGTCGTGCTGGCCGAGGCGCGCCGGACGTTCACGGCGCTGGCCCTGTACGGGTTCGTGGTCGACGGCGTCGTGGTGAACCGCGTGATCCCGGACGGCGACGACCCGTGGCGGGCCGGCTGGGCCGCCGCCCAGCAGGCCCGGCTGGCCGAGGCCCGGGAGAGCTTCGCCGGCGTGCCGCTGCGGACCGCGCCGTACCTGCCGTCCGAACCGGTCGGCGGGCCGGCCCTGGCCGCCCTCGCCGACGCCCTCTACGGCGACGACGACCCGGTCGCCGCGGTGCCGGTCGAACCCCCCTTGCGCTTCTCCGGCGAAGGCGTGCTCTCGGTGGCGCTGCCGCTGGCCGAGCGGTCGGACGTCGTGCTGTCGCGGGTGGCCGACGAGCTGATCCTCACCGTCGGCGGGCGCCGCCGGGTGCTGGCGCTGCCCGAGGTGCTGAAGCGGCGCACGGTCGCCGGTGCGTCGCTGCAGGATGGCCGGCTGGAAGTACGGTTCCGGGAATGACGACCCCCGGCCCCATCATCGACGAGGCGGCCAAGTTCGCGGAGGCGCTGCTCGGTCGCGTCGGAGCCCGTGATCTGCCCCCTGAGCTGGTCGAACGACTCTCCGCCGCGGTCGCCGACGCCGCCGTGGCCGGAGCCGGACTGCTTCGTGTCGTCGCCGAGGTGGCCACCGAGTGGGGCAAGCAGGCGGCCACCCCGCCGGACCCCGAGCCACCGGTGCAGCACATCGACATTGACTAATGGCGAGTTCGCGCCACGGGTAGAGCGATGGAGACGTCCGGTTCGCCGTGCCATACGCTGCGACACAGCGAATCGGAGAGTGGTGAGGGGCGCGTGACGCTGACCGTCGGAGTCGACGTCGGAGGAACGAAGGTGCTGGCCGGAGTGGTCACTCCGGACGGCGAGGTGCTGGCGACCGTGCGGCGGCCCACTCCGAGTCAGGACGTGAACGACACCGCTCGGGTGATCGCCGAGGTCGTCCGCGAGCTCGACGAGGAGTACGACGTCGAGGCCGTGGGCGTCGGCGCAGCGGGCTGGATCGATGCATCCCGCTCGGTCGTGCTGCACGCGCCGAACCTGGCCTGGCGCCGGGAGCCGCTCAAGGACCGGATCCAGGAGCGGGTCGACGTCCCGGTCGTCGTCGAGAACGACGCGAACGCGGCGGCCTGGGCCGAGTACCGCTTCGGCGCCGGTCAGGACCAGCACCACCTGATCCTGATCACGGTCGGCACCGGCATCGGCGGCGGCGCGGTTGTGAACGGCGACATCTACCGCGGCCACTTCGGGGTCGCGGCGGAGTTCGGTCACGTCCGGGTCGTGCCCGACGGCCACCCCTGCGGCTGCGGTGCGAGCGGGTGCTTCGAGCAGTACGCGAGCGGCAAGGCGCTGGTGCGCTTCGCCAAGGAGCAGGCCCGCGAAGACAAGGCGGCGGCCCGCGTCCTGCTGGAGATGGCCGGCGGGGACGTCGACGCGATCGACGGGCCGATGGTGACCAGGGCCGCACAGGCCGGTGACGCGGCCTCGCTGGCCGCGTTCGCCGACCTCGGCGACTGGCTGGGCTGGGGGATGGCCGACCTGGTGTCGGGCTGGGACCCGCAGTGCATCATCCTCGGCGGCGGGGTCGCCGAGGCCGGTGACCTGATGTCGATCCCGGCCCGGGAGACCTACGCGAAGGTCACCGCGCTCCGCGGCCGCACCGACGTGGCCGAGGTCCGGATCGCGGCCCTCGGCAACAAGGCCGGCCTGGTCGGCGCGGCCGACCTCGCCCGCATCAGGTGAAAGTCCTCACCTGGAACGTCCACGGACTCCGTGACGACGTGGACGCGCTGGTGCGCACCGTCGTGGGCGTGGCCCCGCAGGTGGCACTGATCCAGGAGGCGCCCCGGGTCTTCCGGTGGCGGGCCCGGGCGGCCGAACTGGCCCGGAGGTGCGGGCTCGTCGTGGCCCAGGGCGGGGCGTCGGGGAATCTGGTGCTCGTGTCGCTGGCGGTGGCGATCCGGGACACCGCGATCGTCCGGTTGCCGTTCACCCGGGGGCAGCACCCCCGGGCGGCGGTGGTCGTGCGGGCCTCGCTGGCGGGCGCGGATTTCGCCGCGGTCGGCGTCCACCTGGGACTGACCGAACCGGAACGGGTCGCGCACGTGCCGGTGCTCCTGAACGCGCTGCCGGACGAGCCGACGATCCTCGGCGGGGACATCAACGAGACCGACGGCGGTCCCGCGTGGAAGGCGCTGGCCACCCACCTGGCCGACGCCGGCACCGACGACCCGTCGCCGACGTTCCGCACCCGGCGGATCGACGGCCTCTTCGTGACGCCTGGGCTACCGGTGCGCGACTACCGCGTCCTGGACATGCCCGACACCCGCGTGGCCAGCGACCACCGGCCGGTCGTGGCCGACGTTCAGCTCACGCGCTGATGCGGCCGCACCACCCGCACGGCGGCGAGCCACCGCTCCAGCGGTAACGACGTGCCCCGGCGCACGGCCTGTCCGGCGTCCAGCAGCACCGAGTCCGGGACCTCGGCCAGCGCCGCGATCTCGGTGCGGGCCAGCAGCGCCTCCCGCTCGGGCTCGTCGAACCGGCTCGGCTCGTGTCCGGTGAGCGAGCACCACAGCGCGAGCACCTGCTCCCGGCGGTTCAGGTACCGAATCGGGGCGAGCGTTCCGGTCATCGCGACCACCTCCCACCGTTCACGGTGAGGGCCCCGGTGTACGTGCGTGCGGCTACTACGTGACAGCCGAGCAAAACCTGCTAAACGACCGCGCCGTCGTCGGGGTCGTCGTCGCTCCACCCGTCACGCAGACGCCAGACCAGCGCACCCGCTCCACCGAGGATGCCGACCAGCGAGAGCAGCAGCCGGACGTGCTCGCTCAGCCCGAGCGTCCCCGACCGGAACAGCAGCACGAGCCCGCACGCGATCGCCAGCAGCGCGCCGATGACCGGCAGCGACAGCCGGGGCAGGGGCGGCGGCGGGGGCGGCTCGTAGCCCTCGTCCGGATCGGTGTCGAAGTCGGTCGGCGGAGCGTCGGTGCCGGTCAGGCGATCGCGGCCGGTCGGGCGGGCGAGGTCGGCCCGGAGCAGCTCGGGCCGGAACGGCTCCCGCCGTTCGGGCCCCTTCGGGTCACCGCGGTCGTCCGGGACGTGGTCGGTCGCCGACCGGTCGGGGCCGGTTCCGTCGGTCTCGCGACGGTCGGACGCCCGGCGGTTCCGCTCGGCCGGTGGTGCTTCGGTGTCGGCCTCGGCGGCCGGGCTCGCGCCGGCCTCGGCGTCCGCGTCGGTCTCCGGACGGAGCGGCTGATCGGCCGCGCCCGGCCTCCGGACCGGAAGCGGATCGGCGGTCGGGTCGGCCGGCGGAGCTGCGCTCGCGGTCGGATCCGGACGCGGCCCCGGCGCGTCGGACTCCGGCACCGCCGTCCGCCGTGGACGCTCGGGCGCCGCCGTCGCGTCGTACCCGGCGATGATCTTCTCCCACTCGGCGTCGACGTCGACCTCGATCGGACGCTGCGGCGCCGCCTGGATGCTCTCCTCGGTGGACGACGACCCGGCGGCCGACTCGTTCTGAACCGCGTCTTCCTGGACGGCCTCGAGCAGCCCCCGGGCCTCGTCCAGCCGCTCGCGGTCGACCCAGAGCCGGTCGGTCGGCCGGGCCGGCAGCGACGTCGAGCGCACCACCGGGTTCAGGTCGGCGCTCGGAGCCAGGAACGCGGCGATCCCGACGATGCCCAGCACGTCGAGCAGGTGCTCACCGATCCGCGGGTCGACGTCGGCCAGCGCGACGAACTCGGTCGCGTCCAGGCCGTTGTCGCGCCGCCCCCGGTGCGGACGCCCCGCGGTGCCGCTCATCTGGCACCGGCCAGGAGCGATCCGACGAAGTCCACGCTGCCGGCGAAGATCACCGGTGCATCGTTGTCGAGCGTCGCCACGTGGAAGCTGTCGGTCAGCACGGTCTCCGAGACGGCCGTGGACGACACCTCGGCCAGCAGCGTCGCGCTGTTCTCGGGTTCGACCACGTGGTCGTCGGCGCTGCGGAACAGCCGGATCGGCACGGTGACCTTCCCCAGGTCGGCCCGCACGACCTTCCAGAGTTTGCTCAGCGAGGCCGCGGCCTTCAGCGGCAGACGCGAGTAGGCCAGCTCGTCCTGGCCCGGCTTCTTGATGTCGTTGCGGATGCCCGGGAACGACCCGATCAGCTTGCTCGCGACCGGCAGCAGGGCCGCGTCCTTACGCAGGGTGAAGTAGGACGGGTTCACGAGGAGCAGCCCGGCGGGTGCGGTCGGGAGCCCGGCGTGCACCTCGGCCAGCCGGGTCACCAGCGTGCCGCCCATCGACAGCCCGCCGGCGACGATCGGCGTGCCGGGGGCGAGCCGCTCGCGCAGCGCCAGGTACTCGCGTTCGACCTCGGCGTACCAGTCTTCCCAGGTCGTCCGGTTCAGGTCCGGCCAGCGGGTGCCGTGGCCGGGCAGCAGCGGGCACGACACCGTGTAACCGGCCGCGTGCAGGGCCTCGCCCCACGGGCGGATCGATTTCGGGGAACCGGTGAAGCCGTGGCTGAGCAGGATGCCCGCCGGTGCGTCGGATCCGGCGTCGAACAGGAAGGGCTCTGCGCCGGGCAGCACGGACACGTCACACCTCCCAGGAGCGCCACGGGAGGAGCGGTCCCGCGGCGAGCGTCGGACCCCATCGTGACACGAGGCGGCGTCATCGGCGGCGCGTTCGATCCACCTCGACACCGCCCGGACCAGTGAGTCGGATGAGACGCATGGGACAACGCCCGTCTCACCAGTCCGGGAAGGGTGTATTCGGCATGGATCGCCCGGCCGTGAACCCGCGCGGTGAGCGTGGTGAACGCCACTAGGGGGTAGAAGGAGTCCGACACGCCGAGCGCTCGGCCGGCGAGCAGAACACCGGTACGCTCGATCCGCACAGGTCCTGAGGAGGTCTGGTGTTTTACTGGGTGTGCAAATACATCCTGATCGGGCCTTTCCTCCGGCTGTTCTTCCGGCCGGTGCTCGAAGGCGTCGAGAACATTCCGGCCACGGGCCCGGTCATCCTGGCCAGTAATCACCTGTCGTTCAGCGACTCGTTCTTCTTCCCGCTGATGGTCCCGCGCCGCATCGTCTTCCTGGCCAAGTCCGAGTACTTCACCGGCAAGGGCGTCAAGGGGATGTTCTCCCGGCTGTTCTTCAGCGCGGCCGGCTGCGTCCCGATCGACCGGACCTCCGGCTCGGCCGCCGAGGCGGCCCTGACGACGGGGGCGCGCGTCCTCGCGGAGGGTCACCCGCTCGGCATCTACCCGGAGGGCACCCGGTCGCCCGACGGCAAGCTCTACCGGGGCAAGACCGGGGTCGCCCGGCTCGCGCTGCAGACCGGGGTCCCGGTCGTCCCGGTCGCGATGATCAACACCGACCAGGTCCAGCCGATCGGTCAGCTGATCCCGCGGATCATGCGCGTCCGCATGCGCGTCGGGAAGCCGCTCGACTTCAGCCGCTACGCCGGCCTGGCCGGCAACCGCTTCGTCGAGCGGTCGGTCACCGACCAGATCATGTACGACCTGATGCAGCTCTCCGGTCAGCAGTACGTCGACGTCTACGCCGCTTCGGTCAAGAACAACACCACCCCGGCCGACGCCGGGCAGCGCGCCGCCGAGAGCGTTGCCGCCTGAGATCGGTCCCGGTCGCCGGCCGGCCGGTTTCACGGTCGAGGTCACCGGGTGGCGGGCGCTGGCCGCGTTCCGCTGGCTGACGCTGGTCTACGCGACCGCGCTCAATCTCGACGACCTGGGACGCGTCGCCCACCCGGCCTGGTGCGTGGCCACGCTGGCGGTGATGGCCGGGTGGAGCGTCGTCGCGACGTACTGCTACGCCCGGCCGCGGTTCCGGACGCCCGCGCTGCTCGTCGTCGACCTGGTCGTGACGCTGGCCACGGTGCTGGCGACCCGGCTGGTCGAGACCCCGGAGCGCATCGCCGGCGGCGAGTTCACGGTGCCGACGGTCTGGGCCGCGACCGCGGTGATGGCCTGGGCGCTGCGCTGGGAGATCGTCGGCGGGCTGCTCGCGACGCTGGGGCTGGGCGTCGCGAACGTGGTCGTGGTGAGCGGGCAGCCCACCCGGGGCACCGTGCACAACATGATCCTGGTGCTGCTGGCCGCGATCGTCATCGGCTACGTCGCCGAGGTGCTGCGTCAGGTCGACCGGATCATGATCGACGTCTGGCAGGAGCAGGGCGCGGTCGCCGAGCGGGACCGCCTCGCCCGGCAGATCCACGACGGCGTCCTCCAGGTGCTGGCGCTGGTCAAGCGACGCGGAGCGGAGCTCGACGGCGAGGGCCGGGAGCTGGCCGAGATGGCCGGTGAGCAGGAGGCCGCGCTGCGGGCGCTGATGACCGGCGGCTCGGCCGCGCCCGCCGACGGGGAGGTCGACCTGACCGCGCTGGTCTCACCGTCGACCGCCGCTTCGACGATCGAGCTGGTGGCGCCGGCTGAGCCGGTGATGCTCCCGGCGGGCGCGGCCGCCGAGGTGGCCGCCGCGATCGGCGCGGCGCTGCACAACGTGGCCGAGCACGCGCCGGGGGCGCGGGCCTGGGTGGTGATCGAGGACGAGCCGGACGCGGTGCTGGTCGTCGTCCGGGACGACGGCCCGGGAGTGCCGGCCGGGCGGTTGGCGGAGGCCGCGGCCGAGGGTCGACTCGGTGTGGTTCAGTCGATCCGCGGCCGGGTGCGCGAACTCGGCGGGTCGGTCCGTATCACCAGCGAAGCCGGCGAAGGTACAGAAGTGGAGTTCCGTGTCCCACGGTGACGAAGTCACTCCGGCTCCCGGCGGGCCCCGCCGCGTCATGGTCGTCGACGATCACCCGATGTGGCGGGACGCGGTCGCCCGCGACCTCGGCGAGGCCGGGTTCGACGTGGTCGCGACGGCCGGCGACGGTGCCGCCGCGGTGCGGATCGCGGCCGCGACGCGTCCGCAGGTCGTGGTGATGGACCTGCAGCTGCCGGAGCTCTCCGGCGTCGAGGCCACCGCCCGCATCCTGGCCGCCGACCCGGCCTGCCGGGTCCTGGTGCTCTCGGCCAGCGCCGAGCGTCCGGACGTGCTCGACGCGATCCGGGCCGGCGCCACCGGCTACCTGGTCAAATCGGCCGGAGCACAGGAACTCGTGGACGCGGTGGCCCGCACCGCCCGGGGCGAGGCGGCGTTCACCGCCGGGCTGGCCGGGCTGGTGCTGGGGGAGTACCGGCGGCTCGCGGCCGGCCCCGAACCGGCCGACGGCCCCGCGCTCACCGGCCGGGAGACCGAGGTGCTACGGCTGATCGCCCGCGGGCTGACCGCGAAACAGGTCGCGACCCGGCTCAGCCTGTCGGTCCGCACGGTCCAGAACCACCTGCAGAACGTCATGGACAAGCTGCAGGTGCACAACCGGGCCGGGCTGGTGCGCTACGCGATCGAGGCCGGGCTCGACGAAGGGTCCTGATCGGTGATCGGCCCCGGGTCGTCGGGGACGTCCCCGTTCGCGGGGTCGCCGTCGAGCGGGTCGCTGTTGGCCAGCCGGAGCAGCAGGCGGGCCCGGTTGCGCAGGCCGAACGTGGTCAGCCGGGTGGTGAGCTCAGGCACCGGCGCGACCTCGCCGGCCCGGGCCGCCCGCAGCGACCAGGCCGTGGCCAGCGACGCGTCGGTCGCGTCGCCCATCCGCTCGTAGACCGAGGCCGCGACCGCATGGTGCAGCGCGGCCGTGCCGTGGTCACCGTTGTGCGCGGCCAGTGCGCCGTTGACGACCGACCGGGCCGCCCGCACCCACAGCGTCTCGCGGGGCGCGGCCTCCAGCACGTTCTTCAGCCACCCGGCCGTCTGCTCGGCGTACGTCCCGCACTTGACGCCGGTCAGCACCGCGGCGTGGGCGGCGGCGGCGAGCCACTCGCGCGGGGCCAGCGGCTCGGCCGCGTGCTCGGCCTCCAGCCGCCGCATCGCGACCGTGGCCTGCTCGGCCGCGCCGGTGACGGCCCGGTACAGCGCCGCGTGGGCGAGCGCGTTGGCCAGCGCGAGCCGGGTGCCGTGCCGGGCCGCGGTGACGACGATCAGCTCCGGGTTGAAGCCCGAGTCCTCACCCCGCAGCGCGCGCAGCCAGGCGGCCAGCGTCCGCAGGTGGGCCCACTCGGCGTCGAGCGTCTCGTCGCCGGTGAACGCGGCGTCGGCCGAGGCGAGCGTGGCGTCCCAGTCGCCGTCGAAGTACGCGCGCATCGGGGTGTGGCCGGGGTGCGGACGCCCGCGGGCCGCGAGCGTGGTCGCGGCGGCCTCGTCGAGCAGCGCGAAGCTCCGGGCGATCTCGCCCTCCTCCTGCAGCGCGCCGGCCAGGTTCTCGGACGCCCGGCGCAGCGACCGCAGGTGGTCGGTGCGGCTGCGGTCGACGGCCCGTTCGAGCAGCGTCAGGCCGGAGAGGTCGCCGGAGAGGTAGCGGGCCGCGCCCTCGGTGATCTGCGCGTTCACCTCGAGCTCGGGCAGCCCCAGCCGGCGGGCCAGGTCACCGGCGGTCTTCGCGGCCGCGGTCGCCTCGTCGACCTCGTAGCTCATCATCCGCAGGCGGGCCAGCTCGGCGTGCGCGGCCGCGCGCACCGGGCTCTCGTCACCCGCGCCGTAGGGGGCGAGCGCACGGTCGAGGTGCGCGAGCGCCGCGGTGCGGTCGCCGCGGGCCCAGGCGACCTGGCTGAGCAGGGTGCGTGCGCTCGCCGACGCATCGCGGGCGCCGAGGACCTCGAGTTGGCTGGCGCAGCGGGCGACGTCGGCCGCGCCGCTGAACCCCTCCGGGTCGGTCGTGAAGCGCAGGCGCCAGCGCAGCACCAGCGCGGTCAGCCGGGCCACCTCGTCGTCCCGGGCGGCGGGGTGTTCGAGCGCGGCCAGCTCGTCGAGCGTCAGCGTGTTCTCGTTCTCCCACAGGGCCAGCGCCTTGTCGAGCAGGTCGACCGCGGTCGGGGCCGCGTGCAGGCTGGCCGCGCGTTCGGCCGCCGCGACCAGCGCGGTGCGGGCCGGCGGCAGGAACGGGCGGACGTCCATGTGCAGGGTGCGGGCCAGCTCCAGGGCGGCGACCCGGTGGTGCGCGACCGCGTCGACAGCCTCGGTGGTGCGGCCGGTGACGTGTGACTGCAGCCAGCGCGCGGCCCGCTGGTGACGGACGACCCGCAGCGCCCGGGGCTGGCGGCGGTAGGCCAGGTCGCGCACGACCGCGTGGCTGAACGCCAGCGCGGGCTCGCCGGCCAGCACGTGGCTGGTCGCCGGGCGGATGAACGCCTTGGCCCGCAGCTCGGCCAGCAGCGCCTCGACCTCGTCGCGGGCCAGCTCGGAGACGGTCGCGACCGCGCCGGGCCAGAACACCTCGCCGATCACGGCCGCGGCCTGGAGCGCACGCTGGGAGCGCGGCCCGAGCAGGTCTACACGGCTGGCCACCACGGCCAGCACGGACTCGGGCAGCGGGAGCGCGTCCTCGGAGTCGTCGCTCTGCTGGTCGGCCAGCATCCGGACGTACTCGTGGGCGTAGAGCGGGGTACCGGCGGCGAGCACCGTGAGGTGTTCCAGCGCGTCGTCCGGGATCGGCGAGTCGCCGGAGAGCGCGCGGAAGAGCGTCAGCGTGTCGTGCGGGTCCAGCGGCGGCAGCTCGACCAGCGCGTGCCGGGGGTGGGCGGCGTCGTACCAGCCGGCCCGCCGCCCGGGGGCCAGCAGCTCGGGCCGGGCCGTGCCCAGCACCAGCAGCGGACCGTCGACGCTGTCGACGAGCTGACGCAGGAAGTCCAGCAGCGGCGGCTCGGCCAGCGCCAGGTCTTCGACCACGACGACCAGCGGGCGCCGGGCGGCCAGCCGGGCGAAGAACATCCGCCAGGCGGCCTGGGCCTCGTCGGCCTCGACCGCGGGAGCGGCGTACCCGACCAGCGGGGCCAGCGCGTCGACCACCCCGGCCCGCTCGGCCGTGGTGAGCAGGCCGTGCAGCGAGTCCATGACCTTGCGCCGGGCGGTGTCGGCCGAGTCGGACTCGAGCACCCCGGCGTAGCCGGTGACGACCTCGGCGATCGCCGCGAACGGGCCACCCTCGCCGCCGGCCAGGCACCGGCCGCCGACCCAGCGGATACCGACCGGCATCGACTGCTCGGCCTGCCGGTTCAGCTCCCGGACCAGCCGGCTCTTGCCGACACCGGCCGGGCCGACGACGGTCACCAGCCGGGGCGCGCGGTCGTCGATCGTCGCCCGGAGCAGCCCGGCCAGGTGGTCGAGGTACGGACCGCGGCCGACGAACGGGCCGTGGTCGCGGTGCCGGTCCCACCGGCGCTGCACCAGCCGCAGCGGACGCCACACCGGCACCGGCCCGGCCTTGCCCTTGACCATCACCGGCGGCATCTCGGTGTACTCGACGTACTCCCGGCTGGCCCGCCAGGTCGCCGACGACACGACGATGCCGCCGACCGGCGCGTGCGACTGCAGCCGGGACGCCAGGTTCACGACGTCACCGGCGACCAGCGCCTGACCGCCGTCCCGGATCGCGTCCAGATCGACGACGACCTCGCCGGTCGCGATTCCGACGCGGGCCCGCAGCGGGCCGGACGGCCCGATGATCCGGCCGTCGAGGTCGGCCTGCAGCTCCAGGCCCACGCGGACGGCGCGGACCGCGTCGTCCTCCTGGGTGACCGGCGCGCCGAAGACCGCCATCACCGCGTCCCCGATGTACTTCTCGACGACGCCGCCGCGGCGGCGGATCGCGCGGGCGACCGTGTCGAAGTACCGCTGCTGGAGGGCCCGCAGGTCCTCCGGGTCGAGCCGCTCGCCCAGGTTCGTGAACCCGGTGAGGTCGACGAACAGGATCGTGACGACCCGGCGCTCCTCGCGGGACGCGACGCCGGTGAGCGGCAGGCCGCGGGCCGCCGGGGCGAGGTCGGCGGCGCAGTTCGGGCACGACTCGGCGGTCAGCTCGACCCCGGTGGCGCAGCTCGGGCACTTCCGGAGCAGGGCCGAGCCACAGCGGCCGCAGAACCGGTCACCGGGGCGGCCCACGGCGGCACAGCGCGCGCAGTGCGTGTCCATGGGCGATCACCCCCGTACCTGGTCTGCAGTGCCTTCGCTACTGATTCCGTTGAACGGTCGTGTATTTGCTGTGAATCGTCTCAGCGGTATCGCCCGAGAGCCACCCATCCCGTCAATATTCACCCGGTCGGTGGCTTTGACAGTCGTCTACCGGACGCTTCTCTGACACGTCCGGATGAGGCCCGATTACGGTGTGTGGCGACTTGAGCCTGGGAGGCGGAAACTCCGCTATGCGTGGAATGTCGAGTATGGTCACCATCACCTTGAAGACGGCGTGGACCGACTCCGCCGGAATCGGTCACCCGCCGGGTTCGACCGTGCGCGTTCCGGAGTCCCAGCTCGACGAACTCGTCTGTACGGGTGTGATCGTTACAGACGCAACTGAGACATGGGTCACATGTGACTGAAGTTGTTACGTCATGCCTGCTCTGCGGCGGAGGGCGGGGATGTCGGTCACGACGATCTTGCGGCCCTCGGTGTGGAGCCAGCCTCGGGTCGCGAACGTGCCGAGGGCCTGGTTGACGCTCTGACGAGAGCCGCCGGCCATCTCGGCCAGCTGGGTCTGGTTCAGATCGATCGTGACGACCGGCGAGCGGTTGTCGCCGACCAGGCGGATCAGCGTCTTGGCCACGCGGCCGGGCAGGTCGAGGAAGATATGGTCGGACGTCTGGTCGGTGAGCCGGCGGATCAGCCCGCCGAACGACCGCATGACGCCGTCCAGGATCGGCGGCTGCGTCCGCACCAGCTCGAGGAACGCCCCGCGGGAGAGCGCGAGCACGTGTGTCTCCTCCAGCGCCTCGGCCGACGCCGACCGGCTACCGCCGTCGAGCAGTGCCAACTCACCCAGGACGCCCGGCGGCCGCACGACGTAGAGCAGCGCCCGATCACCGGTGGGGGCCGTCCGGAACACCGACACGGCACCGCGCCGGACCATGATCAGCGAGTCGCCCGGATCCTTCTCCAGGAACAACAGCTGACCGCGGCGGTAGCTGCGCGGCACGGCGGCGGCGGCCACCCGGCTGCGCACGGCGGGCGCCAGACCGGCGAACAGGTCGACGCCGGCCAGCGGGTCGTCCGCCGGTAGGTTCGGTGTCGGTACGGTCATCGCTGCATCGTCCCGGTCGCCTCGTTCCGTGTGGGTTCACCCGGCTGGGTTCACATGGTCGTCTGGCCGACCATGATGCCGTGTCCTGTCGTATGTCTGACAGCGGGACCGACCAAAAAGCGATATGGGCGTCTTCCGGCGTCGGCGAATCTCAGAACTGTCAGTCGGGACGACTAGGCTTTTCACCGTGCCCGACCCGTCCACGTACCGCCCATCTCCGGGGTCGATCCCGGAGTCTCCAGGTGTCTACCGTTTCCGGGATTCTCGGGGCACGGTCATCTATGTCGGGAAGGCGAAGAACCTCCGCAACCGCCTGAACTCGTACTTCGCCGATCCGTCCGGCCTCCACCCGCGTACCTACCAGATGGTCACGTCCGCGGCCAAGGTCGACTGGGTCGTCGTCACCACCGAGGTCGAGGCGCTGCAGCTGGAGTACTCCTGGATCAAGGAGTACGACCCGCGGTTCAACGTCCGCTACCGCGACGACAAGAGCTATCCGAGCCTCGCGGTCACGCTCTACGAGGAGTACCCGCAGCTCCGGGTCATGCGCGGCCCGAAGAAGAAGGGCGTCCGGTACTTCGGCCCGTACGCGCACGCCTGGGCCATCCGCGAGACGCTCGACCTGCTGCTCCGGGTGTTCCCGGCCCGCACGTGCTCGGCCGGGGTGTTCAAGCGCGCGGGCCAGATCGGCCGTCCCTGCCTGCTCGGGTACATAGACAAGTGCTCGGCCCCGTGCGTCGGCCGGGTGAGCGCCGACGAGCACCGGCAGATCGTCGAGGACTTCTGCGACTTCATGGCCGGCAAGACCGACCAGATGCTCCGCCGCCTCGAACGCGAGATGCAGCGGGCCAGCGAGGAGCTGGAGTTCGAGAAGGCGGCCCGCCTCCGCGACGACATCGGCGCGCTCCGCCGGGCGATGGAGAAGCAGGCCGTCGTGTTCGGCGACGGCACCGACGCCGACGTGATCGCGTTCGCCGACGACGGGCTGGAAGCGGCCGTGCAGGTGTTCCACGTCCGCGGCGGGCGGGTGCGGGGCCAGCGCGGCTGGGTCGTCGAGAAGGTCGAAGACCTGGGCGTCGGCGATCTGGTCGAGCAGTTCTGCCTGCAGATCTACGGCGGCGACGAGGTCAACGAGGCCGTGCCCCGGGAGGTGCTGGTCCCCGAGCTGCCCACCGACGCGCGCGTGCTCGAGGAGCTGCTGTCCGAGCTGCGCGGCACCCGGGTGGCCCTGCGGGTGCCCCAGCGCGGAGACAAGAAGGCGCTGATGGACACCGTCAAGCGCAACGCCGAGCAGGCGTTCACCCAGCACAAGCTCAAGCGGGCCAGCGACCTCACGGCCCGGTCGAAGGCGCTGCAGGAGATCCAGGACGCGCTGCTGCTCGACGAAGCCCCGCTGCGCATCGAGTGCTACGACATCTCGCACGTCAGCGGCACCGACGTCGTCGGCAGCATGGTCGTGTTCGAAGACGGGCTGGCCCGCAAGTCGGAGTACCGCCGGTTCGCGGTGCGCAACGGCCCCGACGGTCCGCCCGACGACACGGCCGCGCTGGCCCAGGTGCTCCGGCGCCGCTTCAACCGCTATCTCGACGCCCACGCCGAGACCGGCGACCTGCCCGACGAAGAGGGCGAAACGACGGATCGGGGTGTCCCGATCGGAATCGACCCGTCGACCGGCAAGCCCCGCAAGTTCGCCTACCCGCCGAACCTCGTCGTGGTCGACGGCGGTGCCCCCCAGGTCGCCGCGGCCGCCCGGGTCCTGGCCGAGCTGGGCATCGACGACGTGGCGCTGTGCGGGCTGGCCAAGCGTCTGGAAGAGGTCTGGCTGCCCGGCGACGACTTCCCGCTCGTCCTCCCGCGCACCAGCGAGGGGCTCTACCTGCTCCAGCGGGCCCGCGACGAGGCCCACCGGTTCGCGATCACCTATCACCGCCAGAAGCGCTCGAAGCGGATGACGGTGTCCGCGCTCGACGGCGTCGCCGGGCTGGGCGAGACGCGACGGAAGGCCCTGCTGCGTCACTTCGGGTCGCTCAAGCGGCTCCGGGAGGCGTCGGTCGACGAGATCATGACCGTGCCCGGCATCGGCCGGCGCACGGCCGAGACGATCGTCGCGGCCCTGTCCGGCGATTCGACGTCCGGCGATTCGGCGTCCGGCGATTCGACCGACGCCGTCCCGGCCGCGCGAACGCCGTCCGAAGCGTCCGGTGAGCGACACTCGCCCGAAAAGTCGGCGACGAGGGCTGCGGAATCCCGCCCGGGCGCACCAGAATCACGGGTAACAAGTGATGTGGGCGTAGTAGGGAGAAGCGAAGACCGATGACGATCGAGGAGCGGTCGCCGGACGCCGACGGCCTCGGCGACATCGCGGCGGCCCGCGCGGAGATGGACCTCGTCGTGGTCACCGGCCTGTCCGGGGCCGGCCGCAGCACGGTGGCCCGGGCGCTGGAGAACGTCGGCTACTACGTGGTCGACAACCTGCCCCAGACCCTCATGGTGACGATGGCCGAGCTCGCGTTCGCCTCCGGAGGCGCCGGCCGGCGCACCGCGATGACGCTCGACGTCCGCAGCCGGGCGTTCTCCACCGACCTGCTGGGCGCGGTGGCCGATCTGCGGGTCCGCGGCTTCCAGCCCCGCGTGCTGTTCGTCGACGCGTCCGACGACGTGCTGATCCGGCGGTTCGAGAGCGTCCGCCGCCCGCACCCGTTGCAGGGCGATGGCCGGCTGGCCGACGGCATCGCGGCCGAGCGGGTACTGCTCGCCAACGCCCGCGAAGTCGCCGATGTGATCATCGACACCAGCCTGCTCAACGGCAACCAGCTCCGCGGCCGCATCGAGGAGCTGTTCGTCAACCCCGAGCAGACGCTGCACGTCACCACGCTCTCGTTCGGCTTCAAGTACGGCCTCCCGGCCGACGCCGACCTCGTCGTCGACATGCGCTGGCTCCCGAACCCGCACTGGGTGCCGGAGCTGCGGCCGTTCTCCGGGAAAGACCAGGCGGTCAGCGACTACGTGATGGCCCAGCCCGGCGCGGTCGAGTTCCTCGACCAGTACGCGGCCGTGGTGGCGATGGCCACCGACGGCTACAAGCGCGAGGGGAAGCGCTACCTCACGATCGGCGTCGGCTGCACCGGCGGTAAGCACCGCAGCGTGGCCAGCGCGATCGCGTTGGCTTCCCGGCTCGGAGCCCGGGGTATACCCACCACCGTCAGCCATCGAGACCTAGGCCGGGAGTAATCGTCTCAGCGGGGCACGGTACCGTCCGCCTCCGCTGTGCAGAACCGGTCAAGGGAAGGCGAAGGGTGTGATCGACCTGGGTGCCGAGCGGCCTCCGCGAGTAGTGGCGTTCGGTGGTGGCCACGGGCTGTTCGCGTCGCTCAAGGCGCTCTGTCTGCTCGGCATCGAGCCGACGGCCGTGGTGACGGTCGCCGACGACGGTGGGTCCAGCGGGCGGTTGCGGCGGGAGTTCGGCGGGATCCCGCCCGGTGACCTGCGGCAGGCGCTGGTCGCGCTGGCCGACCCGGCCGACCCGGTCTCCGCGGCCCTGTTCCAGCACCGGTTCCCGGGCGGCGGCGAACTCGGCGGCCACGCGGTCGGCAACCTGGTCCTGGCCGGGCTGGCCGACATCCTCGGCGGCACGATCCCGGCGCTGGAGCACGCTGCCCGCGCGCTCGGCTGCCGCGGGCGGGTGCTGCCGATGGCGTCCCAGCCACTGGACATCGAGGCCGACGTCGCCGGCGCGCTCGGGAACGTCGTCACGATCCACGGCCAGCACGCGGTCGCGTCGACGAAGGGCCGGGTCCAGCGGGTCCGGCTGACTCCGAGTGACGCACCGGCCTGCGCCGAGGCGGTCGAAGCCGTGTCGCTCGCCGACGCCCTGGTGCTCGGCCCGGGATCGTGGTTCACCAGCGTGTTGCCGCATTTCCTGGTGCCGGAGCTGGCCGACGCGATCGTCAGCGCACCGGCCCGGCGGATCCTCGTCCTGAACCTCAGCACCGACGACGAGACGCGCGGAATGCCGTTCGAAGACCACCTCCACGCGCTCGCCGATCACGCTCCGGCGTTGAAAGTGGATGTGGTTCTGGCCGATCCACACATCGTCAGGGACCACACCGGCCTGTCGCGTGCGGCAGAATCACTGGGAGGACGTCTCGTCGTGGCGCCGGTCGCGGCATCCGACGGGACTCCGCGGCACGATCAGAAGGCACTCTCGGCAGCGCTACGGACGGTGCTCGGTACCGGCTGATCGTGTCGGTACGGGGGTAGCAGCGAAACGAGTGGAGCGCGCGATGGCGATGACGGCCGCGGTGAAAGACGAGTTGAGCCGGGTCGCGGTCACCAAACCGTGTTGCCGTAAGTCGGAGATGGCGGCGCTCCTCCGGTTCGCCGGGGGGCTGCACATCGTCGCGGGCCGGGTCGTGGTCGAAGCCGAGCTCGACACCGGCAACGCCGCCCGGCGGCTGCGCCAGAGCATCGCCGAGGTCTACGGGCACGGCAGCGAGATCCACGTGCTCACCGCGGGCGGGCTGCGCAAGACCAGCCGCTACATCGTCCGGGTGGTGCGGGAGGGTGATTCCCTGGCCCGTCAGACCGGCCTGCTGGACGTCCGGGGCCGGCCGGTTCGCGGGTTGCCCCCGCAGGTCGTCTCGGCCGCCGCGTGCTGCTCCGAGGCGGCCTGGCGCGGTGCGTTCCTGGCCCACGGCTCGCTCACCGAGCCGGGCCGGTCGGCCGCGCTGGAGATCACCTGCCCCGGCCCCGAGGCCGCGCTGGCCCTGGTCGGGGCGGCCCGCCGGATCGGCGTCACCGCGAAGGCCCGCGAGGTGCGCGGGGTCGACCGCGTCGTCGTCCGCGACGGCGACGCGATCGGCGCGCTGCTCACCCGCATCGGCGCGCACGCGAGCGTCCTGGCCTGGGAAGAGCGGCGGATGCGCCGCGAGGTGCGGGCCACCGCGAACCGGCTGGCGAACTTCGACGACGCGAACCTGCGCCGGTCGGCCCGGGCCGCGGTCGCGGCCGGCGCCCGCGTCGAGCGGGCGATGGAGATCCTCTCCGGGGACGCCCCCGAGCACCTGCTCGCGGCCGGGCGGCTGCGGCTGGCCCACGGACAGGCGTCGCTGGAGGAACTCGGCTCGCTGGCCGATCCGCCGCTGACCAAGGACGCTGTTGCCGGGCGCATAAGGCGTCTGCTGGCGCTGGCCGACAAGCGCGCCCACGACACCGGAATCCCCGACACCGAGGCGAGCGTCACACCGGAGATGCTCGCTCCCTGACGAAAGTCGATCTCCCTTAACCCACGGCCTCGATTCCTGAGGTACCGATGGAACAGGCAACCATCGCCACGGGTTGCCCTCGGGTGTGTGGGTAAGGGAGACGGCATGAAGGTCGCAGTTGTCGCGGGTAACCCGAAGCCGCAGTCGCGGACGCTCGACGCGGCCACCCGGGTGGCTCGCGAGCTCACCGGCCAGGAGCCGGACGTCGTGGTCGACGTCGTGACGCTCGGCGCCGGGCTGCTCGGCTGGGGCGACGCGGCGGTGGCGTCCGCGGTCGAGTCGGTGCGGTCGGCGGACGTGGCCGTGTTCGCCAGCCCGACGTTCAAGGCGACCTACACCGGCGTCCTCAAGCTGTTCCTCGACCAGTTCGCGACCGCGGAGGGCCTGGCCGGCGTCGTCGGGGTGCCGGTGATGCTCGGGGCCGGGCCGGGGCACGCGCTCGCCCCCGAACTGCTGCTCAAGCCGGTCCTGGTCGAGCTCGGCGCGTCCTGCCCGACGCCCGGCCTGTACCTGATCGACTCGACCTACACCGAGAGCTCGACGATCGCCGACTACGCCAAGCGCTGGTCCCGACCCGTGGCCGGCACCGCGTCGGGCCTGCGATGAAAGCCACCGCCGGGGCCGACCCCCGTGACCTCCGCGACGTCTACGGGGCGTTCCCCAGCGGCGTCGTCGGGTTGTGCGCGGTGGTCGACGGCGTCCCGGTCGGGATGGCGGCGAGCAGCTTCGTCGCCGTGTCGCTCGATCCGCCGCTGGTCGCGGTGTGCGTCCAGCACACGTCCACGACGTGGCCGCGGCTGCGTGAGCGGCCGGTCGTCGGGGTGAGCGTGCTGGGGGAGTCGCACGACCTGGCCGCCCGACGCCTCGCGGCCAAGACCGGTGACCGGTTCGAGGGCCTCACGGTCGCCACCACCGACGGCGGTGCGCTGCTCATCGACGGCGCGAGCGCCTGGCTCGAGTGCACGGTCGACCGCGAGGTGCCGGCCGGCGACCACATGATCGTGCTGCTGCGGATCGAGGCGTTCGAGCTGGAGCGCACGATCGCGCCGCTCGTCTTCCACTCGAGCGGCTTCCGACGCCTCTCGGCGTGACGACACGGCCTACGGTATCCGGGTGGAACCCTTCAGACTGGGCGTCGACTTCGGTACCTCCAGTACGGTCGCGGCCTTACTCGGGCCCGACGGACGGGTTCGTCCACTGCTGTTCGACTCGTCCCCTTTGCTGTCGTCCGCGGTCTTCCTCGGCCCCGACGCGACGGTCCTCACCGGTGCGGACGCCGAGCGGGCCGGCGTCGCGAACCCGGCCGGCCTGGAGCCGAACCCGAAGCGCCGGATCGACGACGGCACGGTCTGGCTCGGTGAGCGCGAGGTCGGCGTCGTCGATCTGATCGCCACCGTGCTGGGGCGGGTCGCGGCCGAGGCGTACCGGGTGACGGGTGCGCCGCCGGCCGGCGTCGTCCTGACCCATCCGGCCGGGTGGCGGCAGGCCCGGCTGGGAATCCTGCACGCGGCCGCCACCCGGGCCGGGCTGGGGCCGCTGGAGTTCGTCCCGGAGCCGGTGGCCGCGGCCGCGTACTTCGTCCGCGTGCTGGGGCAGACGCTCCCGCCCGACCGATGCCTGGTCGTCTACGACTTCGGCGCGGGGACGTTCGACGTCAGCGTGGTGCGGCCGGCCGGGACCGGATTCGTCGTCGTGGCGTCGGCCGGGCTGCCGGACGTCGGCGGGCTCGACGTCGACGCGGCGGTCGTCGCGCACGCGCGGTCGCTGACCGGGGGCGCGACGCAGGCGTGGTCGCGGCTCGACTGGCCGCAGTCGCCGTCCGACCTGCAGGCCCGGCACGCGCTGTGGCGCGGGGCCAAGGCGGCCAAGGAGCAGCTCTCCCGGCACCCGGCGACCGACCTGCACGTGCCGCTGGCCGGCACCGACGTGCGGCTGACCCGCGAGGAGTTCGACAAGCTGGCGGCGCCGCTGCTGGAGCGCACGTCGGGGTTGACGCTGAGCGTGCTGCGCGAGGCCGGGGTCGCGCCGGAGCAGATCGGGGGAGTGTTCCTGGTCGGTGGGTCGTCGCGGATTCCGCTGGCTGCGACGCTGCTGCACCGGACCCTGCGGATCGCGCCGACGGCGCTCGACCACCCCGAGCTGGTAGTGGCCGAAGGAAGTTTGCGCGCTGCCCCCGCCGAGCCGCCCACGATCACGTTGCCGCCCGGCGGCGGAGCCCCGACCCTCCCGATCCCGGCACCCGCGAGCGGACCACCCTCCACGGCCCCGCCCAGCGCCCCGCCCTACGCGGCCGCCCCGGCCAGCGCCCCGCCCTACGCGGCCGGGCCTGGGCGTGGGCCTCGGCGCCGGAAGGCGTTGGTGATCGGGGGCGCTGCGGCGCTGGTGGCGGTCGCCGTCATCGCGGCCGCCGTGCTGCTGATCCTCAAGCCCTGGGTACCGGGCCCGATCACCGGCGCGACAAATGTCGCTGTACTTAAAGCCCACACCGACGGCGTGAACGCGGTCGCGTTCAGCCCCGACGGCAAGCTCCTGGCCAGCGCGGGCGAGGACGACACGATCCGCTTCTGGGACGTCGACTCGCACCAGCCGACCGGCCACGACCTGACCGGCTTCACGATCGCCCCGACCGCGATCGCGTTCGCCCCGGACGGCAAGCGCCTGCTGTCGCTGGCCAGCAGCGACGTCCAGGTCTGGGAAGTCTCCAGCCGCCGATCCGCCTACGACGACCTGGAAACGCTCGACACGAAGGTCGGCGACGCCTACCCGGGCACGCTCGAGTCGATCGAGTTCACCGACGACGGCAAGCGCATCGCGGCCGCGTCCACCTACGGCAACGTGCTCAACTGGAACACCGGGAACGGCTCCCGCGCGGCCACTTACCCGACGATCGCCGGGCCGAAGAAGTCGCTCAGCGACGTCGCGCTCAGCCCCGACGGCACCACGCTGGCCGCGCTCGACAGCACGGACGGCCTGCGGCTCTACGACGTCGCCAAGAAGACGCCGGTCGGCGGACCGCTGACCGCGGAGGACGACCCCTACGGCGGGCTGACGTTCAGTCCGGACGGAAAGTTCCTGGCCGCCACCACCTCGGGCGCCGGGGTCATCGTCTTCGACCTCGGCACCGGCCGGGTGGTCGCCACCCTCGAGGGGTTCACCAGCATGGTGCGGACGATCGCGTTCAGCCCGGACGGGAAGATCCTCGCGGCCGCCGGCGACGACAGCCGGATCCTGCTCTGGGACGTTCCGAACGACCGGCAGATCGGCCCGGCGCTCACCGGCCACGCGAAGAAGGTCGACGGCTCGGCGGCCTCGATCCACGACCTGACGTTCAGCCCGGACGGGAAGTACCTCGCGAGCGCGAGCACGGACAAGACCGTGATCCTCTGGGAACTCGACCGAAATTGACGGCCTGAATCGATCAGGGCGGCCCGGTACCATGATCCGCGCGGGTCATCGATAGGCTCGACCTCGAGATATCAAATCGAAGCTCGAGTATTCGGCGAGGGAGTACGCGTGACCATCCGGGTAGGTATCAACGGGTTCGGACGTATCGGGCGCAACTTCTTCCGGGCCGCCCTGGAGTCCGGCGCCGACATCCAGGTCGTGGGCGTCAACGACCTGACCGACAACGCGACGCTGGCCCACCTGCTGAAGTACGACAGCATCCTCGGTCGCCTGCAGCAGGACGTGAAGGCCAGCGCCGACGAGATCTCGGTCGGCGGCCAGACGATCAAGGCGCTCGAGGAGCGCGACCCGTCCAAGCTGCCGTGGGGCGACCTCGGCGCGGACGTCGTCATCGAGTCGACCGGCTTCTTCACCGACGCGGTCAAGGCCAAGGCGCACATCGACGGTGGCGCGAAGAAGGTCATCATCTCGGCGCCGGCCAAGAACGAGGACTTCACGGTCGTCATGGGCGTGAACGACGCCGACTACGACCCGGCCAAGCACAACATCATCTCGAACGCGTCCTGCACCACGAACTGCCTCGGCCCGCTGGCCAAGGTGCTCAACGACGCGTTCGGCATCGAAAAGGGCCTGATGACGACGGTCCACGCCTACACGCAGGACCAGAACCTGCAGGACGGCCCGCACAAGGACCTCCGTCGCGCCCGCGCGGCCGGCATCAACGTGGTCCCGACCAGCACCGGTGCCGCCAAGGCGATCGGCCTCGTGCTCCCCGACCTGGTCGGCAAGCTCGACGGCTACGCGCTCCGGGTGCCGATCCCCACCGGCTCGGCCACCGACCTCACCGTCGACCTGGCCCGTGAGGCCTCGGTCGAGGAGATCAACGCCGCCTACCAGGCCGCCGCCGAGGGCCCGCTCAAGGGTTACCTGAAGTACAACAGCGACCCGATCGTGTCGTCGGACATCGTCACCGACCCGGCGTCCTGCATCTACGACGCCCCGCTGACCAAGGTCATCGGCAACCAGGCCAAGGTCGTCGGCTGGTACGACAACGAGTGGGGCTACTCGAACCGCCTCGTCGACCTGGTCTCCCTCGTCGGCAAGACGCTCTGACCACTATGAAGAGCCTCGACGACCTGCTCGCCGAGGGTGTGGCCGGTCGGCGCGTGCTGCTGCGCGCCGACCTGAACGTCCCCCTCGACGGCCAGAAGATCACCGACGACGGACGCATCCGCGCGGTCCTCCCGACGATCACCGCGCTCCGCGACGCGGGCGCGCGCGTGATCGTCTTCTCCCACCTCGGACGCCCGAAGGGCGCGCCGGACCCGAAGTACTCGCTCGAGCCGGTCGCGCAGCGGCTGGACGAGCTGCTCGGCGCGCCGGTGGCGTTCGCGACCGACACCGTCGGCCCGCAGGCGCAGGAAGCCGTGGCCGGCGTCGGCGACGGCGGGGTCGTGCTGCTGGAGAACCTCCGCTTCAACGCGGGCGAGACCAGCAAGGACGACGCTGCGCGGAAGGCGTTCGCGCAGGAGCTGTCGAACTTCGCCGGCCAGGACGGCGCCTACGTCGACGACGCGTTCGGCGCCGTGCACCGCAAGCACGCCAGCGTGTACGACCTGGCCCAGCTGCGCCCGGCCTACGCCGGCTACCTGGTGGCCCGTGAGCTCGACGTGCTCCGTCAGCTCACCGGCGAGCCCGAGCGGCCGTACGTCGTCGTGCTCGGCGGCAGCAAGGTCTCCGACAAGCTGGGCGTCATCGACGCGCTGCTGCCGAAGGTCGACACGCTGTTGATCGGCGGCGGCATGTGCTTCACGTTCCTCGCGGCCCAGGGCCACGGCGTCGGTGACTCGCTGCTCGAGCAGGAGATGATCGACACCTGCAAGCGGTTGCTGTCCGAGGGCGGCGACAAGATCGTGCTTCCGACCGACGTCGTCCTCGCGGACGACTTCTCGGCCGACGCCAACACGAAGGTCGTTCCGGCCGACGCTCTGGAAGACGGCTGGAAGGGCCTGGACATCGGGCCTGAGTCGGTGCGGCTGTTCTCGGACAAGCTGGCCGGCGCGAAGACCGTGTTCTGGAACGGGCCGATGGGCGTGTTCGAGCTGGCGCCGTTCGCCGAGGGCACCCGCGGGGTCGCCGAGGCGGTCGCGTCGGTGGACGGGCTCACGATCGTCGGTGGTGGCGACTCGGCCGCGGCCGTGCGTCAGCTCGGGATCGAGGAGTCGCGGTTCGGGCACATCTCGACCGGCGGCGGGGCCTCGCTGGAGTTCCTGGAGGGCAAGGAACTGCCCGGCGTCGCCGCACTCGAAGGGGCCTGATCCATGGCGAAGAAGGTCAGCTTCGAGCGTCGTCCGCTGATCGCGGGCAACTGGAAGATGAACCTCAACCACCTCGAGGCGATCTCCCTCACCCAGAAGATCGCGATCAGCCTCACCGAGGAGCAGCTCGCGCTGGTCGAGGCGGCGGTCATCCCGCCGTTCACCGACCTGCGCAGCGTCCAGACGCTGATCCAGGGCGACAAGCTCAACCTCGCCTACGGCGCGCAGGACCTGTCGCCGTACGACTCGGGCGCCTACACCGGGGACGTCTCCGGAGCGATGCTCGCGAAGCTCGACTGCACGTACGTGATCGTCGGCCACTCCGAGCGGCGCGAGTACCACCACGAGGACGACTCGGTGGTGAACGCCAAGGTGCGCGCCGCGTTCAAGCACGGCCTGACGCCGATCCTGTGCGTGGGCGAGGGCCTCTCGGTGCGTGAGGAGGCCGCGCACGTCCCGCACTGCACCGCACAGCTCGATGCGGCACTGGCCAAGGTCACGGCCGAGCAGGTCGCGAACATCGTGATCGCGTACGAGCCGGTCTGGGCGATCGGCACCGGCA
Source organism: Cryptosporangium phraense (assembly GCF_006912135.1). Taxonomy (NCBI): domain Bacteria; kingdom Bacillati; phylum Actinomycetota; class Actinomycetes; order Cryptosporangiales; family Cryptosporangiaceae; genus Cryptosporangium; species Cryptosporangium phraense. The sequence continues at coordinate 241,547 of NZ_VIRS01000008.1, forward strand.
AGGTCGCGACGCCGGAGGACGCGCAGGAGGTCTGCGGGGAGATCCGGAAGGCGCTGGCCGCGAAGTACTCGGAAGAGATCGCGAACGGCATCCGGGTGCTGTACGGCGGCTCGGTCAAGGCGAAGAACGTCGCCGCGATCATGGCCCAGCCCGATGTGGACGGCGCCCTGGTGGGCGGCGCGAGCATCGACGCCGACGAGTTCGCGACGATCGTCCGGTTCCCCGAACACGCGACGGCAGTCAGCTGAGCACGATCATCGTGGTGGCCGGCGGGGAACCGCCGGCCGCTGCGTTTCTGGCGGGTCTACCGCCGGACGCGTTCGTGGTGGCCGCGGACTCCGGGGTGGACGGCGCGCACGGCATCGGGCTGCGCGTCGGCCTGGCGGTCGGCGACTTCGACTCTGCGTCGGCCTCAGCCGCGGCCCGGGTCGAGGCCGAGGGCGGGCAGGTCGAGCGGTACCCGGCCGCGAAGGACGCCACCGACCTGGAGATCGCCCTCGACGCCGCCCTCGCCCGGGCGCCCTCGCGCATCGTGGTACTGGGCGGGGCGGGCGGCCGGTTCGACCACTGGCTGGCCGTGGCCTTCCTGCTGGCGTCTCCGCTGTACGCGGCCGTGGATCTCCAGGCCCGCTGGTCGGCGGCGACCGTCACCGTGGTGCGCCGCTCGGCGTCCTTGACCGGGCGCCCGGGGGAGGTCGTCACATTGCTGCCGGTACACGGCGCGGCCGTCGGTATCGCGACCGAGGGCCTGCTCTATCCGCTCCGGGACGAAGACCTACCTCCCGGCACCACCCGGGGCGTCTCCAACGTCCTCGAGGGTGCCACCGCGCACGTGACCGTGCGCGGTGGCACCCTGCTGGCGATCCAGCCCCACTAACCCGTTTCGCCGCGGACGCTGAAGGCGCTGAGGCGGTCGATCGCCAGCGTGGCGGCCGCCGTGGCCAGGACGATCGTCGCCAGCACGGCGTAGACGGCCGGCAGCCGGGACGTGACCAGATCGGTCGACGCGACCCAGTCCGACGTCGTCACCGCGAACTGGCGGATGCTCAGCCAGCGGACCCCGTCGAGCAGGTTGGCCAGCGTCGTCTCCCACAGCACCAGATAGCCGATCGCGATCAGCACCGGCCGCCGGCTGATGACGCTCAGCGCGACGAACAGCGCCGAGTAGGCCACCGACCCGACGAACGCGCCGACCGCCAGCCCGATCCCGAGCCGGACCGAGTCGACCAGGATCCCGGCGACGAACATCGGCACCGCGGTGGCCAGCGTCGTGACGCCGATGGCCACGCCCAGCTTCGTCAGGACGATCGTCCCGCGCGGTACGGGGGTGGTCAGCAGCGTCACCGCGCTGCCGTCCTCCAGTTCCGAGCCCAGGACGCCGGTGCCGACGATCATCGCGATCAGCGGCAGCACCACCCCGAACCCGATCTGGGTGAGCACCGGGTCGGCCCACTTCGCCGGGTCGGCCCCGGACGCCCGCCCGATGATCGCCGCGACGACCAGCAACACCGGCAGCGGGAAGAGGAGCAGGAACCGGCGACGGCCGAGCAGTCCCCGGAGCGTGATCTTGGCGAGAACCCGAACAACCATGACGTCAGCCCCCGATCAGGTACGAGAAAACGCTTTCGAGCGACTCGTCCGCAGGAAGAACCTGGTAGAGCCGCACGCCGGCGCCGCGCGCCGCGGAGGGGAGCGCCGCGGTGAACGCGCCGTAGTCACTGGCCCGCACCAGCACGCCGTCGTTCTCCAGCTCCACCCCCGAGACGGATTCCAGCGCGAGGAGGGCGACGCCCAACGAGCGGTCGTTGCTGGACGACAGCCGGAACTCGTGCGGACGCTGGGTCATCAGCCGCCGGATCGCCCGGTGGTCGCCGGAGGCCGCGAGCCGCCCGGCCACCATCACCTGGATCTGCTGGGAGACCTGCTCCACCTCCTCCAGGATGTGCGAGCTGAACAGGACCGTCCGGCCCTCCTCGCCCATCCGGTGGAGCAGCTCCATCAGCTCGAGCCGCTGGCGCGGGTCCATGCCGTTGAACGGCTCGTCCAGCAGCAGCACGGCCGGATCGTGCACCAGTGCGGCCGCGACCCGGGCCCGCTGGCGCATGCCCTTGGAGTAGGTGGCGATCCGGCGGTCGGCGGCCGGGCCGAGGTTCACCATCGCGATCGCCCGGTCGGCGGCCGAGCGGGGGTGATCCATCTTGTGCAGCGTCGCGGTCGCCTCGACCAGCTCGCGGGCCGAGAGGAACCCGTACGTGTCCTCCCGGTCGACGACCAGGCCGAGCGTGCGGTAGATCGCCGGGTTGCGCCAGACCGGCGCGTCCTGCACCAGGATCTCGCCCCGCGACGGCGCGAGCAGCCCGGCCATCAGATGCAGCAACGTCGTCTTGCCGGCCCCGTTCGGACCGAGCAGACCGGTGACGCCGGTACCGATCGACATCGTGATGTCGTTGACCGCGACCACGTTCCCGAACCACCGGGACACCCCGCGGACGTCGATCACCGACCTCGTGGCCGGCGGTGCCGCCTCCAGGACCTCGCTCGTCATGCCGGAACCTTCCGATAGCGGGCCACCAGCAGCGCGATGCAGGCGGCCGAGAGGACGACGAAGTAGACGGCGAGCAGCGGGCCGTGCGCGATCGGGTCGCCGCCCGTGTACCGGGTCGGGTCGTCGGCGTAGAGCCAGATGCCGAGGTAGTTCAGCGCGGCCGGCGGGTTGGTCATCGCGACCAGCTCGCTGGTGCCCTGGCTCGCGTTCAGCGCCTCGGTGAACGCCACCGCCGGCGTCGTCACCAGGAACACCGCGACGATGGCGGCGGCGGCGATCGCCCGGCGTCGGATCAGCGACGCGATCAGCACGCTGATCGACGACAGCACGATCGCGTGGGTGGCGCCGTGGGCCAGCCCGGCGGCCCAGTCGCCGGCCGCGTGCGTGATGCCGTCGGCGCCCTTCTTGGTGGAGAGCGCCGCCCCGACGAACATCAGCGTCACCGGCGCGGCCAGCACCAGGAACAGCGCGGTGACCAGGCCGCCCAGCCGGGCCAGCGCGTAGTCCGTGCGGCGCAGCGGCCGGGCGAAGTACAGCGAGAGCGCCCGGGTCTGCTGGTCGCGGGACGTGAGCTCGGGAGCGATGCCGGCCAGCAGCAGGACCGACAGGATCGTCATGTTGTCGAGGAACATCGGGCTGGTCGTCACGCTCTGGCCGGTCTGGGCGGCGATCACGGTGACGATCAGGCCGGCCAGCAGGATGAAGCTGATGATCGACCAGCTGAAGATCTTCGCCTTGATCCCCCGGCCGAGGCCGAACGCGGTGCGCAGCGAGTGCACGTACAGCGTGCGGAACGCGTAGCCGCGGCCGAGCCGCGGTCCGGTGTACCGCTGGTACCCGAGGTCATGGATGACGCTGGTCATGCCGCACCCGCTTCGGCTCGCGCGAACAGTTCGGCGACCCGGTGCCGGCGCTGGTCGAGCCGGTGCAGGGCCAGGTGGAGGTCGGCGACCGCGTCCAGGATGACGTCGTACGTGGTGTCGTCGACCAGCGGTACCAGCACGGTGCGGCCGTCCTGCCGGGCGTCCGTACCGCGGTTCTTCAGCAGCTCGACGAGAGCCTCGGCGTTCGCGTCGACCTCTATGACCAGCTCGTCCTGGCCGGTCGTCATCGCGTCGACGCGGTCGGCGCGGAGCAGCCGGCCGCCGTCGAGCGCGACCAGGTAGTCGCAGATCCGCTCGATCTCGCCGAGCAGGTGGGAGCAGATGACGACCGTGATGCCGAACTCGGTGCCGATCCGGCGGACGAGGTCGAGCATCGCGTCCCGGCCGGCCGGGTCGAGGCCGTTGGTCGGCTCGTCGAGCAGGAGCAGGTCGGGGTCGTGGACCAGGGCCTGGGCCAGCTTGACCCGCTGCTTCATGCCGGTCGAGTAGCCGCCGATCTGCCGGTAGCGCTCCTCGTACAGGCCGACGTGACGCAGCGTCTCGGACGCGCGCTCGCGGGCGGCCGCCTTGGGCAGGCCGCTCATCCGTCCGAAGTGCGTGACCAGTTCGGCCGCGCTGAGGTCGGGCGGGAGGCAGTCGAACTCGGGCATGTAGCCGACCCGGGCCCGGACGAGCTCACCGTCGACGGTGGGGTCGAGTCCGAGGACCTGGATGGTGCCGCTGGTCGGGGCCAGCAGCCCGAGGACGATCTTCAGGAACGTCGACTTCCCGGCGCCGTTCGCACCGACGAGGCCGACCACACCGCCTGCCGTGTCAGTGCCTGACACCGCCGCGGAGTCGATCGTGACGGACAGGTCGTCGAGCGCCCGTACGCCACCGTCGTACTGTTTGGCCAGGGATTGAGTCGTAATGACGGTCACGGCGGGTAACTGTAGGGATCCCTACCTCGCCCGCGCATCGGGAATCTCCCCGACCGGGACCCTTACTAAAGAGGCTTGTTCGGGAGCGGCCCGCCGTGCGGATGGCCAGGGGCCGACGTGTGACGGCGATAAATGGTGCGCTCGGTCCCGAACAAGTCTCTCAGAATGGCCCGTTGCCCACGGGGGTGTCACGTGGGCAACGGGCAGTCTCGAGACGCGGTACCGGACCGACCCCGCCGCGATCCGGGCCGGTTCCGCGCCCCTAGCGCCAGAGAGCCGGGTCGATCTGGATCTGGAACGGCTCTTCGATCGTGAACAGGTCGCGGTGCTCGGTCGGGCTCTCGTACGTCTTGTTGCCGCCGAGCCGGTAGGCGTAGACCACGACCTCGGGCTCGGTCTCCAGCCGCAGGTAGAGCGGGATGCCCCAGGCCGCATAGATCGCGACCTTCGTCGTGCGGTCGGGCGTGTACGAATGGCGGGACACGACCTCGGCCGCGACCGAGACCTCGTGCGGATGCGCCCAGCCGCGATGGGCGCCGCGCCGCGTCAGCTCGCGCGGGACCACGAGGATGTCGGGAGCCCGGAGCTCGGCGACGACCCGGCCGTCGTAAATCCGGACCTCACCTTCCTGAACCGGCCAGTACTGGCTCGGGCACTGCTCCTCGAGGACGTTGGCTAACCGGCGGCAAGCTTCCTGGTGCCAGAAGCTCGGCCGGGGGGAGACGACCAGCCGGCCGTCTTCGATCTCGTAGTGCACGCCCTCGGGTACCTGCACGAGTTCTTCGTCGGACCATCCGTCGGGTGGTTCGTAGAGTCCTACCGCGGCTGTCATGCCGGACACCGTAGAGACGCCTGTGAGTGCTCGTGATCCCTCGACGTATCAGCGCAACGCCGACACGAATCAGCCCAGCATCGACAGGTCGATTCGCAGCGGAAAGGGCACGTCCGTCGTGAACTCTGACGTGTGCTGCACTGGAGTTCGGTACTGACCGGTCTCGGGGTCGAGGCGGTATTCGTAAAGGGCGACCGTCGGCTTGCTCTCGAGCCGCAGATAGAACGGAATCTTCCACTCCGCGTAGATCGCCGACTTCGTTATCCGGTCACCGATTCGCGACGACGGCGACACGATCTCCAGCGCGAGTGCGATCTCGTGCGGGTGTACCCAGTTGCGATCCGCTTCCGGGGTGGTGATCTTGGTCGGTACCACCATCAGATCAGGTGAGCGGGACTGGGTGATCTTGCCGCTCTCGTAGATGCGGATCTCGGCTTCAGGGAGCGATGTCCACTCCTCCCGGCACTGCGCATCGAGAAGCGTTATGAGCTTCGCCTCGAATTTTTGGTGCCACAGGGCAGGGCGCGGTGACACCGTGAGAATTCCGTCCTCGATCTCATACCGGATCTCCTCCGGAATCATGTCCAGTTCCTCATCGGTCCACCCGATCTCGTCATCTTCGAGATGCGGATCGGTCAGACCCGATATTGCTGCGGTCATGAGATGGACGGTATCGAGTTCTCCGGACGGATTGAGATTCCGTACGGTATCTGTGGAAAACCTTTGGTATACGCGATCACGCATGCGCTCGATCGGCACCGGATACGGCTCGCTCGTCCAGTCGTCGTCCACAGATCCAGCGTAATCCTCGACGACAGTGGCCCGGCATCCCTCGCGGGATACCGGGCCACGGCGGCAATCGGATCAGGCCGGCAGGCTGGCTACACCAGGGGCCAGGAAACGCTGGCCGGTGACTTTTTCCGAGACACCGGACCGGTCCAGGTACGGCGTGATTCCGCCGAGGTGGAACGGCCAGCCGGCGCCGAGGATCATGCACAGGTCGATGTCCTGGGCCGCCGCGACGACGCCCTCGTCGAGCATCAAGCGGATCTCCTCGGCCAGCGCGGCCACCGCCCGCTCGCGGATCTCGTCCGCGGTCGGCCCGCCGCCCCGCGGACCGTAGAGCGCCGCCACCTCCGGGTCGACGACCGGCGCGCCGGTCGACCAGTCGAGGAACGCGGTCTTCTTCGCGTCGACGACCTTGCGCATGTTCTCGGACACGTAGAACCGCGACGGGTAGGCGCCGTGCAGCGTCTCCGAGACGTGCAGCCCGATCGCCGGCCCGACCAGCTGGAGCAGCAGGAGCGGGCTCATCGGCAGCCCGAGCGGCTCGAGCGCCCGGTCGGCCTCCAGGAAGTCGGTGCCCTCGTCGATCGCCCGCGTGACCTCACCCAGGAACCGCGTGAGCAGCCGGTTCACCACGAACGCGGGCGCGTCCTTCACCAGCACGCACGACTTGCCGAGCGTCCGGCCGACCGCGAACGCGGTGGCCAGCGAGGCGTCGTCGGTCCGGGTCGCCCGGACGATCTCCAGCAACGGCAGCACCGCGACCGGGTTGAAGAAGTGGAACCCGACCACCCGCTCCGGGTGCTGGAGCTTCGAGGCCATCTCCGAGACCGAGAGCGACGACGTGTTCGTCGCGAGCACGCACGTCGGCGAGACCACGGCCTCGACCTCGGCGAACACCTGCTGCTTGACGCCGATCTCCTCGAACACGGCCTCGATGACGAAGTCCGCGTCGGCGAACGCGTCCTTGGTCAGCGAGCCGGTCACCAGGGCCTTCAGCCGGTTGGCCTTGTCGGGCGACACCCGGCCGCGCGAGAGCAGCTTCTCGATCTCGGCGTGCACGTACCCGACGCCCTTGTCCAGCCGCGACTGATCGAGGTCGGTGAGCACCACCGGCACCTCGAGCTTGCGCGCGAACAGCAGCGCGAGCTGACCGGCCATCAGACCGGCCCCCACGACACCGACCTTGGTGACCGGCCGGGCCAGCGACCGGTCCGGCACTCCGACCGGCCGCTTCGCGCGCTTCTGCACGAGGTCGAACGAGTACAGCCCGGCCCGGAGCTCGTCGCTCATGATCAGGTCGGCCAGCGCCTCGTCCTCGTCGGCGGTGCCGTTCTCGAACGTCGAGGTCTTGGCCGCGGCGATCAGGTCGAGCGCCCGGTAGGGCGACGGCGAGGCCCCGTGCACCTTTCCGTCGGCGACGGCGCGGCCCCAAGCCACGGCGTCGTCCCAGGCCTGCCCCCGGTCGACCTCCGGACGGGTGACGACGACGTCACCCCGCAGCACACCGGCGGCCCACTCCAGCGACCGCTCGAGGAAGTCGGCCGGCTCGAACATCACGTCGCCGATGCCCAGCTCGAGGTACTGCTTCGGCTTGAGCATCTTGTTCTGGTTGAGCGCGTTCTCGACGATCACCGTCACCGCGTTGCCGGCGCCGATCAGGTTCGGCAGCAGCCAGGTGCCGCCCCAGCCCGGTACCAGCCCGAGGAACACCTCGGGCAGGGCCAGCGCGGCCGCTCCGGACGAGATCGTCCGGTAGTCGCAGTGCAGGCCGATCTCGATGCCGCCGCCCATCGCCGCGCCGTTGACGAACGCGAACGTCGGCACGGACGCGTTGCGCAGCCGGGCGAAGACCCGGTGCCCGAGCCGCCCGATCTCCAGCGCCTGGTCGCGGCCGGTGATCCGGGGCACCCCGTCCAGGTCGGCCCCGACCGCGAACACGAACGGCTTGCCGGTCACCGCGATCGCCTCGACGCCCGGAGTGTGGGCCTCGATCTCGTCGATCGCCGCGTCCAGCGACGCCAGCCCACCCGGGCCGAACGTCGACGGGCGGGTGTGGTCCTTGCCGTTGTCCAGCGTGATCAGCGCGATCTCGCCGTCCAGACCGGGCAGGTTCAGGAACCGGACGTGGGCCTCGGTGACGACCTCGTCGGCGAATTCAGGGGTGGTCACTTGGTTCCCTCCCAGTTCGGGTTCTCCCAGATGACCGCCCCGCCCATGCCGATGCCGATGCACATCGCGGTCAGGCCGTACCGCACGTCCGGACGCTCGGCGAAGTGCCGGGCGAGCTGCGTGAACAGCCGCACGCCGGAGGACGCCAGCGGGTGTCCGATCGCGATCGCGCCACCCCAGGGGTTCACGCGCTCGTCGTCGTCGGCAATGCCGAAGTGGTCGAGCAACGCGAGGACCTGCACCGCGAACGCCTCGTTGAGCTCGAACAGGCCGATGTCGTCGATCGTCAGACCGGCCTTGGCCAGCGCCTTCTCGGTCGCGGGAACCGGGCCGACGCCCATCACCTCGGGCTCGACGCCGACATAGGCGAAGCTCACCAGCCGGGCGCCGATCGGGAGCCCGAGTTCGCGGGCGACGTCCTCGGCGGCCAGGAGGCTCGCGGTCGCGCCGTCGTTGAGGCCGGCGCTGTTGCCCGCGGTGACCCGGCCGTGCGGGCGGAACGGCGTCTTCAAGCCGGCCAGGCCCTCCAGCGTCGTCTCCGGGCGCGGGGGCTCGTCGGCGGTCGCGAGGCCCCAGCCCTTCTCGGCGCTGCGGGTGGCCACCGTGACCAGGTCCCGCTGGATCTTCCCGTCGGCCAGCGCCTTCGCGTACTTCTGCTGCGAGCCCAGCGCGAAGGCGTCCGCGCGTTCCTTCGTCAGGTGCGGGAAACGGTCGTGCAGGTTCTCCGCGGTCTGGCCCATGACCAGCGCGGACGGGTCGACGATCCGCTCGGAGAGGAAGCGCGGGTTCGGGTCGACGCCCTCGCCCATCGGGTGGCGTCCCATGTGCTCGACGCCACCGGCGATCGCCAGGTCGTAGGCGCCGAACGCGATGCCGCCGGCGACGCTGGTCGCGGCGGTCATCGCGCCGGCGCACATCCGGTCGACGGCGAAGCCGGGCACCGACTTCGGCAGACCGGCCAGCAGTGCGGCGGTACGGCCGATCGTGAGGCCCTGGTCGCCGGTCTGGGTGGTGGCGGCGATGGCCACCTCGTCGATCCGCTCTCCCGGTAGCGACGGGTTACGGCGGAGCAGCTCGCGGATGGTGCGGATCACGAGGTCGTCGGCGCGCGTCTCGGCATAGATCCCCTTGGGTCCGGCCTTGCCGAACGGGGTGCGGACGCCGTCGACGAAGACCACGTCACGGCTCTGACGGGACACAGGTCCTCCACGGTTTGGCAGCGGATACCGCGAATGCTACTCGCCGGTAACACCGTCCGGTCGCGACCCGGCGGCGTGTGACGCGGCACACCGCCCACTTAACACCGCGCCGGGTGCGGTCAGGCTTCCGGCGCCTCGCTGGTGCCGACGATGACGGGCTATCCGGGACGACCTCACCGACGACGAGCGCGACGTGGTCCGCCGGATCCCCGACGTACTCCGGAAGCTAGGGTAGGGACGCCGCGACTGGCGCAGTCGAAGGTGGAAACAACCACCGGGAAGCGGCACCGACCCGTTATTTCAACACCGTGCGCCTGGGTGGGCGGGGCTGACGTCACCATCAGCGAGGAGCCCACATGGCGCTCAACCAACCGCCCACGCCCCACCTCGACGCCGAAGACCCCGAGGTCGCCCGCCTGATCGTCGACGAGGCCCAGCGCCAGCAGGACTCGATCCGGCTGATCGCCTCGGAGAACTACGTCTCGACCGCCGTGCTCGAGGCCACCGGCTCGGTCTTCACGAACAAGTACTCCGAGGGCTACGCGGGCAAGCGCTACTACGAGGGCCAGCAACTCGTCGACCCGCTCGAGGAGCTGGCCATCGCCCGCGCGAAGGCCGTCTTCGGAGTCGAGCACGCGAACGTGCAGCCGTACTCCGGCTCGCCCGCGAACCTCGCGATCTACCTGGCCACGCTCACGCCCGGCGACACCGTGATGGGCATGGGGCTCCCGAGCGGTGGCCACCTGACCCACGGCTGGAGCGTCTCGGCCACCGGCAAGTGGTTCAACGCCGTCCACTACGGCGTCCGCAAGGAGACCGGGCGCGTCGACCTGGACGAGGTGCGCGACCTGGCGCTCAAGGAGCGCCCGAAGCTGATCTTCTGCGGCGGCACCGCCGTCCCGCGGACGATCGACTTCGCCGGCTTCGCCGCCATCGCCAAGGAGGTCGGCGCGGTCCTGGCCGCGGACATCGCGCACATCGCCGGGCTGATCGCCGGTGGCGCGCACCCGTCGCCGGTCGGCTCGGCCGACATCATCTCGACGACGACGCACAAGACGCTGCGCGGACCGCGCGGCGCGATGCTGATGTCGACCGAGGAGTACGCGAAGGCGCTCGACAAGGCCGTCTTCCCGGGCCTGCAGGGCGGTCCGCACAACCACACGACCGCGGCCATCGCGGTGGCGCTCAAGGAAGCGCAGACGCCGGAGTTCTCGGCCTACGCCCACCAGGTCGTGGCGAACGCCAAGGCGCTGGCCGACGCGCTGCTGGAGCGGGGCTTCGACCTGGTCTCGGGCGGAACCGACAACCACCTGATCCTGGCCGACCTCACGCCGAAGGGCATCGGCGGCAAGCCGGCCGCGAAGGCGCTCGACCGGGCCGGCGTCGAGCTGAACTACAACACGGTGCCGTTCGACCCGCGCAAGCCGTTCGACCCGTCCGGTATCCGGATCGGCACCGCGGCCGTCACCACCCGGGGCCTCACCCCGGCGCAGATGCCGCAGATCGCCGACTTCATCGACCGCGCGATCGCGGCCGAGAACAACGACGACGCCCTCGACGCGATCGCCGCCGAGGTCCGCGAGCTCCTGAGCGCGTTCCCGGTCCCGGCCTGAGCCGGGAAGCCCCGGCCTGAGTCTCGAAGCCCTGGCCGCCTACTCGGCGGACAGGGCTTCGAGCAGTCCCGGGCCGACCAGGCCGATCTGCCACTCGCGGGCGCCGTGGGCGCGCAGCGACTGCTCGACGCCGTCGAGCGCCAGCGGCTCGGGCGGGCTCCAGCAGACCCGGCGGACGGTGTCGGGCGCGATCAGGTTCTCGGCCGGCACGTCGTACTCGCTCGACAGCCCGGCCACGACCGCCTTCGCCCTGGTCAGCCGCCCGGCCGCGGCCGGGTCGCGATCGGCCCAGCGGTGCGCGGGCGGCGGCCCGTCCCCGCCGGTGGCGGTCGTCGGCAGCCCGTTCTGGGGCAGCGCCCGGGCCTTCCCCAGCGCATCGAGCCAGGTCGACGCCAGCCGGCGCGTCGCCCGCCCGGAGTAGACCGGCAGCGACAGCAGCGCCCGCTCGTCGGCCGGGTCGGCCTGCGCGGCCGCCACGATCGCCGAGTCCGGCAGGACCCGCCCGGGCGCCAGGTCGCGACGGCGGGCGATCTCGTCCCGGGCCTCCCACAGCGCCCGCACCCGGGCCAGGCCGCGCGCGGTCCGCACCCGGTGGATGCCGGACGTCCGTCGCCACGGCTCCGCCCGGGGCGCCGGCGGCTTGCTCGCCACCAGCGCGGCGAACTCCTCCTCGGCCCAGGCCTGCTTCCCCTGCCGGGTCAGCTCCTCGGCCAGCGCGTCCCGCAGCTCCACCAGCAGTTCGACGTCGAGCGCCGCGTACGTGAGCCACTCGACGGGCAGCGGACGGGTGCTCCAGTCGGCGGCCGAGTGGCCCTTCTCCAGCGTCCGCCCGAGAACACGCTCGGTCATCGCGCCCAGGCCGACGCGCTCGAAGCCGGCCAGCCGCCCGGCCAGCTCGGTGTCGAACAGCTTGCGCGGGCGCAGGCCCAGCTCGGCCAGGCAGGGCAGGTCCTGCGAGGCCGCGTGCAGCACCCACTCGGTGTCGACGATCGCCGCGTCGATCACCGCGAGGTCGTCGAACGGCAACGGGTCGATCAGCACGGTGCCGCCGGCCTGTGCACCACCGCGCCGCAGCTGCACGAGGTACGCCCGCTGGCCGTACCGGTAACCGGAGGCCCGCTCGGCGTCGACCGCGACCGGCCCGTCGGCCGACGCGAGCATCGCGGCCGCTTCGGCCAGCGCCTCGGCGGTGTCGACGGGGTCCGGTGTGCCGTCCCGCGGTACCAGAAGAGGGACGGGAGGCGGCGTTTCCGGTTGCTGTGTCCCGCTTGCACCAGGGTTCGCCGCGTCGTTCACGCCCTCACCGTAGCGAGACGCTCGGTCGCGGTGGGTGTCGGCACGCTCTGGACGTCCTCCGGACGGCCGTCGAGGCCTCCTACGGGCGGCGGATAGGCGTCGGATGGACGTCAGAACGCCTGCTGGAAGTCGACCTGCTCGACCCTGCTCGCTACGGTGAGTTCCGTCTTTAGGCGTGAGCTGTGTGTGCACCGTGCAACCACGTGGAGCAGCCTCTAGGCACAAATGGTCGGACCTGAAGGGCAGCTCACGATGTCAGACCGCGGAGACGAGTCCTTCGCTCCACCTACCGCCCAGACCGGGCCGTTACCCGGCCCGCGGCCGCCGACGAGCGGCTGGCCCCAGGCCGGCTCCTCCTACTCCGGCCCGCCGTCCTACGGCGCCCCCACCGCGCCGATAGCGCCGCCGCCGACCCCGACTCAGACGACCGGCGCGTTCGGCTCGCCCGTGCACCACCCCACCCCCGCGGGGTACGGGCCGGGTGGCCCCGGCTCGCCGTTACCCCCACGCCGGCCCACCGAGCGGCGCTCCGCGCCCCGGCTGCTCACGATCGGGACGTTCGTCCTGACGCTGCTGCTGCTGATCGCGGTCATCGTCCAGACCGTGCTGCTGTCCGGCCTCTCCAGCGACGTCGACGACGCCCGGGCCGCCCAGAGCCGCGCCGAGACGGCTGCCTCCAAGGACCGCGAGGACGTCTCGAACCTGACCAAGCGCATCCAGGCGCTGGAGGAGCGCACCGAGGGCACGCTGAACTCGACCGCGGTCGCCAAGAAGGTGCTGCCGTCCGTGTTCAGCGTCCGGGCCGGTCAGGCCACCGGCACCGCGTTCGCGTTCGGGCAGGCCCCGAACGGCGGCACGTTCCTGGTGACGAACTACCACGTCGTCGAGTCGCTGCTCACCAGCGGCAGCAAGAACGCCACGATCCAGCGCGACTCGGAGACCTACCCGGTCACCGTCGACCGCACCGACCAGCAGCGCGACCTGGCCGTGCTGCGCACGACGGCCAAGTTCCAGCCGCTGAAGCCGGCCAAGGTCGCGGTCGAGCCGGGCGACCCGGTGATCGTCGTCGGCGCCCCCCTCGGGCTCACCGACACGGTCACCACCGGCGTCGTCAGCGCGGTCCGCAACGACGTCGAGGGCCTCAACACCCGGGTGATCCAGTTCGACGCGGCGATCAACCCGGGCAACTCCGGTGGGCCGGTGATCAACGCCAACGGCGAGGTCGTCGGCATCGCCCAGGCCAAGATCATCGCCGAAGGCGCCGACGGCCTCGGGCTCGCGATCCCCATCGACGAGGTCTGCAAGGGCCTCATCTCCTGCTGAACCCCTGAAGCACCCGCCACAGATCCGAACGACCAGGAGGCTCCCGTGTCCAACCCGGGCTACGGCAACCAGGGCGGCCCCTACCAGCCTGGTTCGCCATATCCGACCGATCCCCAGTACGGAACGCCGGCCCAGCCGGCGCCCGCCTCCGACCCGTGGGCCCAGCCGGCCGCGAGCCCGTACCCGGCGACGCCGACGTCGGGCAGCGAGTACGCGGCCCCGGTGTCCGGCGCCGAGTACTCAGTTCCCGGCTACGCACCCGCGTCGGCTCCGCCCGCGTCCGTGCCGCCCGCGTCGGCGCCGCCGGCCTCGGTTCCGCCGGCGTCGGCGCCCCCCGGCTACGGGGCCGCGCCCGGCGCCTACCCGTACCAGACCGGGCCGATCCCGGTCGGCAACCCGACCCAGGGATACCCGACCGCGCCGTTACCGGCCGGGGCCGAGGTCGGCCCGTCCGGCTACGGCCGTCCGCCGGCCGGCCGGAACCGCCTGGCGATCATCCTCGGTGCCGCCGCGGCCGTGCTGCTCGTGCTCAGCCTGGTGATGACCGGTCTGTTCATCGCCAAGAACAACAAGCAGAACGACACCCAGGCGAAGCTGACGTCGGCCGAGTCGACGATCGACGAGCGCGACAAGAAGATCACCGGGCTGGAGAAGGACCTCCAGGACACCAAGACCAAGCTGACGAACACCGAGCAGCAGCTGAACGGTACGCAGCAGTCGCTGGGTCAGACCAACTCCGACAAACAGATCATCTCCCAGTGCCTCAAGCTGGTGATCCAGGCGATCGACGCGATCAACGCCGGCAACCAGGCCCAGGTGGACACCTTGATCAAGCAGCTGGATGAACCCTGCACCAAGGCCGAGAAATTGATCTAGCTACGCGGAGTGGTGCGCCGCCAGGACCGTGACGCCTGGCGGCGGGAGGCCGGCGGTCGAGGCCAGGAGGACGCACCAGGCGTCAAGGTGGGGGGCCAGGTCGACCGACGCGTCGAGCATCGGGGTCCAGGACGCCCGCACCTCGACGTCGGAGCTGGTCGGCGGCCCGGCCAGGTCACCGAACCGGGTCGAGCTCACCTGCGTCACCGTGCCGCCGATCGCCGCGTACTTGGCGCCGGCCAGGTCCAGCGCGTCCAGCAGCCAGCTCCACCCGACCGCGGCCAGCATCGGGTCGGTGCCCATCTCGGACTCCAGCTCGGCGGTCACGTACGACACCACCCGCCAGTGCCCGTCCCACGCCTCCTGGCCGGACGGGTCGTGGAGAACGATCAACCGGCCGGTGGCGACCTCTTCGTCACCGCGGAGCACGGTGCCGGAGAGCGCGAAGCTCCGCGGGGCGAGGCGCTGAGGAGCCGGAACCTCTTCGAGCATGATCTCCGGCCGCGTGTGCACCGCGCGCAGCGACGCCACGGCGAGCTCGAACTGGTCAGGCTCGGCGCCGGTGGGGGCCATGACTCAAGAGCGTAGGGGGAGCGGCAGAGCCCGCACAGCGCGGCGCGCCGGTCCGCCCGTCCCGAGCGCCGAACGGTGGTCGGGCGGCACCGGCGCCCCTCGGGCACCACGTCGCCGTCAACCGGCCGGGCGTCACCGTGAAACCATGGCCGACATGACCGACACCGCACCGCCCCTCGGCGGCTCGCCGCGCTCCGCCGCCGAAATCGGCTCGCAGACCTCAGCGCAGCAGGTCACCGTACGTGCGCCGGGGCCGGCCGAACTCGCCGACTCACCGTTCCTGCGCGCCTGCCGACGCGAGCCGGTGCCGCACACGCCGGTCTGGTTCATGCGTCAGGCCGGTCGTTCGCTGCCCGAGTACCGCAAGGTCCGGGAGGGCATCGCGATGCTCGATTCGTGCCGTCGGCCCGACCTTGTGACTGAGATCACGCTCCAGCCGGTCCGCCGGCACCACGTCGATGCGGCGATCTTCTACTCCGACATCGTCGTCCCGTTGGTGGCGATCGGCATCGGGCTCGACATCGTCTCCGGCGTCGGTCCGGTCATCGACGAGCCGATCCGCACGGCGGCCGACGTCGAGCGTCTGCGCCCGCTCGGGCCGGACGACGTCCCGTACGTCACCGAGGCGGTCCGGTCGCTCGTCGGCGAGCTCGGCGCGGTGCCGCTGATCGGCTTCGCCGGGGCGCCGTTCACGCTCGCCAGCTACCTCGTCGAGGGTGGTCCGTCCCGGACGCACGCCCGCACCAAGGCGCTGATGTACGGCCGGCCCGACGTCTGGCACGCGCTGTGCGGGCGGCTGGCGCAGATCGCCAGCGCGTTCCTGCGGGTGCAGGTCGACGCCGGGGCGTCGGCGGTGCAGCTGTTCGACTCCTGGGCCGGCGCGCTCTCCGAGGCCGACTACCGCGAGTACGTCCAGCCGCACTCCGCGCGCGTGCTCGCCGACCTGGCCGAGACCGGCGTCCCGAAGATCCACTTCGGCGTCGGCACCGCCGAGCTGCTGCCGGCGATGGGCGAGGCCGGCGCGGACGTGGTCGGGGTCGACTGGCGCACGCCATTGTCCGTGGCCTCCGGCCGGATCGGCCCGGACAAGGCCGTGCAGGGCAACCTCGACCCGGCCGTGCTGCTCGCCGACCCGCACGTCGTCGAACAGCACGTCACGCGCGTGCTGGCCGACGGCGCCGCCGCGCCCGGGCACATCTTCAACCTCGGGCACGGCGTGCTGCCGGAGACCGACCCGGACGTCCTCACCCGGGTCGTCGAACTCGTCCACGAACGCTCGGCGCAGCCGGTCACGCGTCCGAACTGACCGGCTCCTTCGGAGCCGGCTCCGACGGAGCGGCCGGGGGAGCCGGACGGCGCACCCGGCGCACCAACAGCCAGACCGGGACGCCGATCAGCGCGACCGCGGCCAGGAACGGCGCCAGCCAGCCGAGCACCATCAGCAGCACGGCGACCGTCACGACGAACGCGTCCCAGCCGTTGCGCAGCCCCACCCACAGGCCGCGTTCCTTCTTCTTCGCGACCGCCGGGGCCGACGGCTCGCTCAGCGTCAGCGTGATCGTGCTGTACGAGACCTGGTCGTTGATCGTCCGCCGGCTGGCCTCGGACGCCGCCAGCTCGCTCTCCCGGGTGGTGAGCTCCCGCTCGATCTGGGCTAGCTGGCTGATCGAGTTCGCCCGGGCCAGCAGCGCCCGGACCCGGGTCACGCTGGCCCGCTGAGCGGCGATCCGGGAGTCCAGGTCGATCGTCGCCGTCTGCAGGTCGTCGGTGCCCAGCCGCCGCGCGGTCTCCTTCCCGAGCGCGGCCACCGCGTCGACCGTCGGACCGAACCGAGCCGACGGGACGCGCAGCGTCAGCGTGGCGTAGAGCCGCTCGTCGGAGAGGTGCCGTTCGTCGCCGGCGACGTAGCCACCGGCCGCGAGCGTGGCCCGCACGGCGCGGCTCGCCGCGTCCGAGACGTCCTGGGCGGTGACCGAGAGCGCGCCGGTGTAGACGAGCGCCCGCTTCGGGTCACCGAGCGTCGTCGGTGCGTCGGGCTGTCCAGCGGGCTGCTTCCCCGGTGAGCCGGGCGTGACGGCCGGCGCGGCCGGCGCACCGCCGGAGAGCGTCTCCGACCGCGCGGCCGTGCTGTCGGCCGCTGAACCGCTGTCGTTGCTCGAATTGTCGGAACACCCGGCCAGCACCAGCAGCGCGACGATCAACGCGGCCAGGAACGCAGCGGGCTTGCGGTTGTCCATGGTGGTCCCTCGGGGGTTCGGGCGGCTGATTGCGGATTCGACGCCGCCCGGGCCCCGGCGGTTCCCGGGATCGTGACGCTGCCCACGTCTGCCGTATTCGGGGCCGTCGGCACCGGCGATCGGCCCGGCCGGTGCGGCACGATGAGTTCGTGCTGTTTGACGACCGATTTCCCCGTCCGTTGCACGTGGTCGTGGTCGGCGGTGGCATCGCCGGACTGGCCGCCGCGCTCCGCATCCGCGACACCGCCCCGGACGGAACCGCGGTCACCGTGATCGAACAGGCCGGGAGCGTGGGCGGGAAGCTCCGCACCGGCTGGGTGGCGGACGTCCCGATCGAGGACGGGGCCGAGTCGTTCCTGCTCCGCGTGCCCGAGGCAAGCGACCTGGCCGAACGCGTCGGTCTGGGCGACGACCTGGTCAGCCCGACATCGGCCGGAGCCACGGTCTGGGTCGACGGCCGGCTGCGGGCGATCCCGGGCGGCAACGTCATGGGGATCCCGGCCGACCTGGAGGCCACCGCCGCGTCCGGCGTGCTGAGCGACGACGGTCTGACCGCGGTGCGCGCCGAGCCCGGCCGCCCGGGGACGCCGCTCGGCGACGGCGACGTCTCGGTCGGCGACCTGGTGGCCGAGCGGCTCGGGCCCGAGGTCGTCGACCGGCTGGTCGAACCGCTGCTCGGCGGCGTCTACGCCGGTCGGGCCGGCCACCTCTCGCTCCGGGCGACGATGCCCGCGCTGGCCGCGGGCCTGGCCACCCAGCCTTCGCTGATCAAGGCCGCCCGCGCCACCCGGGGCAAGCCGGGGCCGCCGAGCCCGATCTTCGGTACGGTCCGCGGCGGCCTGTCCCGGCTGGTCACGGCCGTGGCCCACGAGTCGCAGGCGGCGATCCGCACCGGGCTGCCGGTCCGCGCGCTCCGCCGCACCGCGGACGGCTGGCAGCTCACGGTCGGCTCGGCCGGTCTGGGCGGCAGCACGACCGTGCGCGCCGACGCGGTGGTGCTGGCGGTGCCCGCCGGTCCGGCGTCCAAATTGCTGACCGACGTGGACGCGGCCGCGGCCGGCACCGTCGGAGTCCTGGAGTACGCGAGCGTCGCGCTGGTCTCGTTGGTGCTGCCGGGCCGGCTGGCCCTGCCGCCGGGAACCGGCGTACTGGTCCCGGCCAGCGCCGGACGCCTGGTCAAGGCGGTCACGTACGTCTCCCAGAAGTGGGGACATACGCTGGACGACCACCGGGGCGAGCCGGTCACCGTGGTACGCGCGTCGGTCGGCAGGCACGGGGAGGAAGCCGCGCTGCAGCGGGACGACGACGCGCTCATCGCGGCCGTGCGCGACGAACTCACCACGCTGCTGCCGGCCGCGTGGCCGGAGCCGCTCGGCGCGAAGCTCAGCCGGTGGGGCGGCGCGCTGCCGCAGTACGCGCCCGGGCACCTCGGCCGGGTCGCGGCGGTGCGCGCCGCGCTGGCCGGCGAGCCGACGCTCGCGCTGGCCGGCGCCGCGTACGACGGGGTCGGCATCCCGGCCTGCATCCGATCCGGGCAGGCGGCGGCCGACCAGGTACTGTCTGCGCTCGCACTTCAGAGGAGGGAGCCCGTTCATGGCTGAGGGCAACAACCCGAACGCACAGCGGATCCGGGAGCTCAACGACTCGATCCGCTACACGATGTGGTCGGTGTTCCGGGCCGAGACCCGGCTGCCGGCCGACCGGACGGCGCTGACCGCCGAGGTCGAGGAGCTGATCGAGCAGCTGGCCCAGAAGGACGTCGTGGTGCGGGGCGTGTACGACGTCGCCGGGCTGCGCGCGGACGCGGACGTCATGGTGTGGTGGCACGCGCCGACCTCGGACGCCCTGCAGGACGCCTACGCGCTGCTGCGCCGCACCGAGCTGGGCCGGCACCTGCAGCCGGTCTGGTCGCAGCTCGCGCTGCACCGGCCGGCCGAGTTCAACCGGAGCCACATCCCGGCGTTCCTGGCCGACGAGAACGCGCGCGCCTACGTCTGCGTGTACCCGTTCGTCCGGTCCTACGAGTGGTACCTGCTCCCGGACGAGGAGCGGCGGGCGATGCTGGCCGAGCACGGGAAGATGGCCCGCGGGTACGCGGACGTGCGGGCGAACACCGTCGCGTCGTTCGCGCTCGGTGACTACGAGTGGATCCTGGCGTTCGAGGCCGACGAGCTGCACCGGATGGTCGACCTGATGCGTGATCTGCGGGCGTCGACGGCCCGTCGGCACGTGCGGGAGGAGATCCCGTTCTACACCGGCCGTCGGAAGCCGGTCACCGAGATCGTCGCGGCCCTACCGTAACGACGAAGGGCCCCGATCGGGGCCCTTCGTTGACCTCAGCCCTCGGTGGGCTCGAGCGTCAGAGAGATCGAGTTGATGCAGTAGCGGTCGTCGGTCGGCGTGCCGTAGCCCTCGCCGTGGAAGACGTGACCGAGGTGCGAGTTGCAGGTCGCGCAACGGACCTCGACCCGCCGCATGCCGAGCGTGTTGTCCTCGATCAGGACGACGTTCTGCGCGTCCGACGGAGCGTAGAAGCTCGGCCAGCCGCAGTGCGACTCGAACTTGGTGTCCGAGCGGAACAGCTCGGTGTCGCAGGCCCGACACCGGTAGACGCCGACGGTCTTGGTGTCGGTGTACTCACCGGTGAAGGCCCGCTCGGTGCCGGCCTCTCGGAGAACGTGGTACTCCTGGGGAGTGAGCTGAGCGCGCCACTCCGCGTCCGACTTGACGACAGTCGGTGGCGTGTGCTGGGTCATGCCTACAAAAGTACGTGGAGCCCGCTTTTATTTCTCGGGCGAGGGCTCCCCGGAGGGCTCCTCGCTCGGCTTCGGCTCCTCGGACTCCGAGGCTTCCGGGCCGGACGGGCTCGAGGCCGCCGGCACCGGGAGGTAGCCGACGATCGGGTCGTGGTCGGTCCAGCGGGCCGCGAACTCGCTCTGCGCGTGCACGACGTCCACCGACGACCCGCTCAGCGACCGGCTCACCAGCACGTGGTCGAGCAGCATCGCGTTGCCCTCGACGAGCGTCGTGTACCGGTCGCCCGCCCCCAGCTGCCCGGCCGGGTCGCTGAGCACGCCGCCGCCGGTCAGCAGCCCCAGCGTCGCCGAGTTCTCGACGTCGGAGATGCCGCCGACGACCGCGACGGCGGCGTCCGGATCCAGGGCCAGGATCGAGTCGACGAACGTGCGCACGGCCGCGGCCTGGCTGCCGCGCTGCTGCACCGACGGGCTGTGCGGCGGTTGCACGCGGCCGAACAGCGGGTCGTCGCCGGACGCGGTGACGAAGTGGTTCGCGAGGACGAAGACCGTCCGGCCGCGGAACTTGAACTCCCCGGCCACCGACTTGCGGGCGTCGTTGAACGCCGGGCTGGAGGTCGCGATCCGGCCGGGGGAGACCGTCAGCCCGGGCTCGCCGTCGATCAGCTCCGCGGTGGTGGCCGTGGTCGCGTCGGGCGTGCCGCGGTCGACGAACGACACCCGGGCCGGGTCGTAGAGGAAGCCCACCCGCCGGTTCTCGGGGCCGGAGCCGTCCCGGCCGGCGACCGGGTCGATCTGCCGGTAGGCGTAGCGTGGGCCGCCGGCCGCGCGGATCCCGTTCACCAGCGCGGTCCAGCCCCGGACGGCGTTCACCTGGTCCGGGTCGGTCCCGCCGTCGTCGTCCGGCATCTCCTCGACCGCCAGGACGTCGGGCGACCGCAGGTTCTTCACGATGGTGCCGGCCAGCTGCTTCACCGGCTCGGGCTCGCCGGTCAGGTTCACCGAGCCGACGTCGATGCCGGCGACGGTCAGCTCGCCGGGCTTCGGGGCCTTCGCGGTCTCCGGCTTCAACTTCGCGCTGCGGCTGCCCGGCGTCGTGAGCACGTGCAGCCGGAAGTCGCCGCCGCCGTAGTCGAGGACGCCCTCGATCGAGCCGGGCAGCTGGTCGCCGACATTGGCCACCGGCAGCGGCGTCAGGAGGTCGTCGAGCAGCACCCGCTCGCTGTTCGGGTCGGTCGGGGTGTAGCGCAGGCCGCCGCGCGCGGTGCGCGGGGAGCCGGCGCCGCTGGGCAGCACCGGGAGCTGTCCATTCAGGCTGGTCGGACCGAGCACGACCGGGTTGTCGACGCGGACCAGCATGCCCTCGAGCGACTCGTAGAAGTCCAGCGCGTTCAGCGTCGGCGCGAACAGCCGGTTGCCCTCGACGTCGCCGGGCGCGTCGGTGCGGATCGCGCTGGGCGGAGTGCGGCCACCCGGGCCGATCAGCACCGGCACCGGACGCCGGGCCGCGTTCGTGAGCACCGAGACCGTCGGGCGGATCAGCTCGGTCGTCGTCAGGTTGCCGCTGCCGCTCGACCCGCCGGGCCGGTACTCGGTGACCGTGCCGGCGACCTGGACCGTGTCTCCGCTCTGGACCCGCGGAGCGGTGCCGGTGAACACGAACAGCCCGTCGCTGGTGGCCGGGTCGTTGTCGGGGATCGGGTCCTGCATCCAGAAGCCGGTCCGCCCGATCGCCGTGACGACGCCGGGCACGCTGGTGACGAGCCGACCGGCCAGCGGCGACATGTGCGAGCGGCCCTGGATGTCGGCGATCCGGGCCGTGCGGCCCGCGGTGTCGCCCTGGCCGCCGGGCGGCGACGGGGTGGCGGCCACGAAGTCGGCCGAGTTGTCGTCGGTGTCGACGCCCCCGCCCGAGCTCAGGCCGGCGATGCCGTTCTGCGGGTTCTGGTCGTTCTCGACGCCGGCCGGGCCACCGGGGTCGTCCTCGATGCTCGACGTGCCCCGGCCGCTGGACACCTTGATGTCCCGCCGGATCGCCGCGGTGGTGGAGGACAGGGCGGGCGCCGGGCGTCCCTCGGCGTCCTCGGCGCTGCCGTACCCGACGAAGTCCCGGACGCCCTCCACGGTCGTGCAGCTGGCGACGCAGTGCAGCGGGGCGATGCTCTTCACGAGCGCGACCTTGCCGCTGGTGGAGCCCAGGTCGACCGAGCCCTTGACGTCGGCCGGGGGTAAGCGGGTGGTGCCGTTGCGTCCACCGGCCTCGGCGATCAGGTACCGGCCGCCGGCCGGGACGCGGCCGGACAGCGCGGTGACGGCCCAGGAGCGGTTGCGCGGCGGCGCGTACTGGATGCTCCAGCCGGCCAGGTCGACCGGCTCGTCGCCGCGGTTGATCAGCTCGACGTAGTCGTTGGTCCAGATCGAGCCGGGCTCGCCGCCGCCGCCGTAGACCTGGCTGATCACCAGGTCGGCCGGCGTCGACGCGGTGCCGACGGTGGACGAGGTGGCGGTCGCGGTCAGCGCGAGCGCGACGAGCAGCGCCGGGACCGCGGACGGCAGGAAGAACGACGGACGCCGGAGCGTCTTTCCCAACTCGCTACGTCGAACGTGTCGTTGTGGGCGCTTCGTTACCGCATGTCGAGTCCGGTGCGCATGCCTCCCGCTCGTACGCTCGCGTCCCACGAGCGCACACGGTACCTGTGTCCCAACGGCCACGGGGGCGGGCGGCCGAGCCGCCCACCCCCTTATGGGCCGAACGGGGAATCAGTCGACCGTTGCGTACGACCGGCGGGTCGGGGGCATGTGGCTGCGGCCCTTCCGATCCGGACGGACGGCGAGCACCTGGTGGATCGCGATCCGGTTGCGGTCGAAGGCCAGCGCCGAGCCGGCCATGTACAGGCGCCAGACCCGGGCGCGCCCGACGCTCGTCAGCTGGACGGCCTCCGACCAGCTCTGCTCCAGATTGGCCACCCAGGCCCGCAGCGTCTTCGCGTAGTGCTCACGCAGCGACTCGACGTCGCGAACCTCGAAGCCCACGCTCTCCAGCCGGTCGGAGATCCAGCCCGAGGACTGGAGCTCGCCGTCCGGGAAGACGTACGCGGTGATGAACGTCCGCTCGTGCTTGCCGCCGGCCCGGTTCGACTCGAGGTGCTCGGTGACCGTCGGCGGCTGGGTGATCTGGTGGCTGAGCAGCCGGCCACCCGGCTTGAGCAGGCCGTACAGCAGTTCGGCGTAGTGGGGCCACTGCTCGGTGCCGACGTGCTCGGCCATCCCGATGCTCGAGATCGCGTCGTACGGCCCGTCGTCGATGTCGCGGTAGTCCATCTCGCGGATCTCGACCAGGTCGGCCACCCCGGCCGCCGCGGCGCGCTTCGCCGCGCCGACCGCCTGCTCGTGCGAGTTCGTGACGCCGACGACGTGGACGCCGTACTCGCGGGCGGCGTGGATGGCCATCGTGCCCCAGCCGCAGCCGACGTCGAGCAGCCGCATCCCGGGCTTCAGCCCGAGCTTGCGCGAGATCAGCTCGACCTTGTTCGTCTGCGCCTGCTCGAGCGTCGTCGTGGCGGACGGGTCGTCGAGGTCGGGCCAGTACGCGCACGAGTACGTCATCGATTCGCCCAGCACCAGCCGGTAGAACTCGTTGCCGACGTCGTAGTGGTGGCTGATCGCGGCCGCGTCCCGG
The DNA here is from genome assembly GCF_006912135.1 of Cryptosporangium phraense. Classification (NCBI taxonomy): domain Bacteria; kingdom Bacillati; phylum Actinomycetota; class Actinomycetes; order Cryptosporangiales; family Cryptosporangiaceae; genus Cryptosporangium; species Cryptosporangium phraense. The sequence continues at coordinate 265,238 of NZ_VIRS01000008.1, forward strand.
CGGGCGCTGTGCAGCAGGCCACCGACCGGACGCATCTCCTCGGCCGGCGGGGGCGGGTTGGTGCCGATCGCGCCCAGCCGCACCGCGGCGGCGAGGATCGTCCGACGGTCCTGGCTGTTCAGGTGCATGCCCTGGGTGGCGTCGAACAGGTGCAGCATCGAGTCGAGCGCTTCGATGAAGTCGCCCTCGACCGCGAGGTCGCCGGAGACGAAGGCGCGGGCCATGCCGACCTCGTTGGGGGACCAGACCAGGCGACGCAGCGCGCGCCGGTTCCGGATGACGAGGGTCGGGCCACCTTCTCGGTCGGAGGGGCCGATCGAGCTGCCGTCCCAGGCCCGGATGCGGACGGGCGGCTCGTGGCCGAAGATCGTGGTGACGACGGGGCGTAACCGGTCAGCGACAGTTTCCTGCCGGTTAGCGAGGTACGTCATTGCTTCTTGTCCTTTCGCTCACCCACCGTGGCGATTCGGTGAAGTCACGAGGTTTTGATGCAGGTCCTTCGCAGCCGCAACTATGAGGTTGCTAAAACCAACTTCTTTTGTCTGAATCATGCACCCAGACAGGGCGCTGTGGAGCCGGAAAAATACGGTGACGGCGCCCACAGCTACACGTGGTACCAGGGAACCCACAGCTTGGCATCGGATAATCGACTGCCCCGGTACGGTGCTGCTATGGCGTCCAGAGCAACGTCTCCGGCGGTCGAGGTCCCGGTGGGCGACCGCGTCGTCCGCATCAGCAACCCCGATCGGGTGTACTTCGACGACCCGCACGTGACCAAGCTCGACATCGTCAAGTACTACCTCTCGGTCGGCGAGGGCATCGTCCGGGCGCTGCGCGAGCGCCCGTGCATGCTGCATCGCTATCCCGACGGGGTGTATTCCGCCGAGGGCGTCGAGGGCGAGAAGATCTACCAGAAGCGCCTGCCGCGCGGGGCCCCCGAGTGGGTCGAGAGCGTGCAGGTGAAGTTCCCGTCCGGACGCAGCGCGGACGAGCTGTGCGTCACCGAGCTGGCCTCGGTGGCCTGGGCGGTCCAGATGTCGACGGTGGAATTCCACCCCTGGCACTCCCGCCGGGCCAACACCGAGCAGCCCGACGAGCTGCGCATCGACCTCGACCCGCAGCCCGGCACCGGCCTGGCCGAGGCCCGGACGGTCGGCGGCGTCGTCCACGAGATGCTCGACGAGCTGGGCTGGGCCGGCTGGCCCAAGACGTCCGGCAACCGCGGGATCCACATCTACGTGCGGATCCGGCCCGACTGGACGTTCACCGAGGTCCGCCGGGCCGCGCTGGCCTTCGCCCGCGAGGTCGAGCGGCGCGTCCCGCAGCTCGCGACCACCGCGTGGTGGAAGGAGGAGCGCGGCGAGAAGATCTTCGTCGACTTCAACCAGAACGCCCGCGATCGGACGATCGCCAGCGCCTACAGCCTCCGGGGCCGGTCGGGTGCACTGGTTTCCGCTCCGATCACCTGGGACGAATTGGTGGACGTCGAGAGCGAGGACTTCACGATCCGTACGGTGCCACCGCGCTTCGCCGAGCTGGGCGACCTGCACGCGGGCATCGACGACGTCGCGGTGGGCATCGAGCCGCTGCTGGAGTGGTCGGAGCGGGACGCGCGCGACCTCGACCTGGGCGACGCCCCGTATCCGCCCAACTATCCGAAGATGGAAGGCGAGCCGATGCGGGTGCAGCCGAGTAGGGCGCGCAAGCCGGGGTAGGCGGTTGCTTCTGGGCCGGAGCAGGTTGCTTTCCGGGCCGGGGTAGTGACGCGGGCCACAGTCGCAGGTCATGCTCAGTGGGTCCGCGATCCGACTCGAGGAGGCGCGCATGCCCGAACAGGGCCGAACCCAATTCTCCCGGCCGCAGCGAACCCTTTCTCCGCACAGCCACCCGCAGTCCGCGGCCCCGGCTGCCGACGTGAAGGAGCGGGTCGCCGAGGTAGTGGTGCGGGTCAGCGACGCGGAGCTGGGCGGTGCGCTCGGACGCCCGGACTCACCGCGCGGGGTGGTGCTGTTCGCGCACGGGTCGGGGAGTTCCCGGCACAGCCCGCGCAATCGTCAGGTCGCCAAGGCGCTGTACCGGGCCGGGTTCGCGGTGGTGCTCGTCGATCTGTTCACGGCCGACGAGGCGCAGGAGGATCAGCGCACCGGCCGGGTGCGGTTCGACATCGATCTGCTGGCCCGCCGGGTCGACGACGCGGTCGGCTGGCTGGCCGAGTACCCGGAGACCGAGGGGTTGCCGATCGGGCTGTTCGGGGCCAGCACCGGGGCGGCCGGCGCGCTGGCGGCCGCGGCCCAGCGCCCGGAGTCGGTGAAGGCCGTCGTGTCGCGGGGTGGCCGGCCGGATCTGGCCAGCAGTTGGCTGCCGACCGTGGCGGCGCCGACGTTGCTGGTGGTGGGGGCTCTGGATCACCCGGTGCTGGAGCTGAACCGGCAGGCGTCGGATGCTCTGGGTGGGTTGGCGCGGGTGGAGGTGGTGCCGGGTGCGACGCATTTGTTCGAGGAGCCGGGGTGCCTCGATCAGGTCGCGTCCTTGACCGCGGCGTGGTTCACGAACCACCTGTAGGCCCTGTCGGGCACGGACCTGGTTCACGCCCGCGGTGGTGATGCCGGAGCGGCCTGCCCTCGGCCCGCCGCCGCGGCCGACGCCGGCCGGCGCCTTGCCCTGCGGCGGCCGGCCCTCGGGAAGGGTCCGCGGGTCTGACCTGATTCGAAGGCGGGCCGGACGCGGCTCCACCTCGCCCGCGCCCGGCGCCGCCGTCCGCGTCAGCGGCGGAGCCGGCGATCCACAGTCCCCGACCGCGGGATCCGTGTCCGCCACCTCAGCACCCTGCCGAGCGGGCGCCGCCGTGGTCGCCCGAGGCCCGCGGCATGCGGGCCGGCCGCGCCGGGGCGCGCCGGTCTGGCCAGCCGGCCCCCGGCGTCCGACCCGAGCCCTACAGCAGCACCGCACCGTCGAGCGCCATCGCGCA